>CAZGRF010000949.1:0-1501 GCA_964527825.1 uncultured Pirellulales bacterium | reverse complement strand
GAACAATCGGCAGCCGATCGGCAAAGTCACGGAGCCTCAGCCGATTCCGGACTACATCGACTACAATCTCTGGGCCGGTCCCGCACCTATGACGCCCGTCATGCGCGAGTCGTTCCATTACGATTGGCATTGGCAATGGAATTGGGGCGACGGCGAAATGGCCAACTGGGGCGTCCACTACATCGACGACCTCCGTCACATCCTGGGCTGGAACGATGTCCCCACCAAGGTCGTCGCGGCCGGCAATCGATTCGCGTGGGACGATGACGGCCAAACACCCAACATGCACTTCGCTCTCTTCGAGCACGGTGACGTCAAGGTCGTTGTCGATATCCGCAACCTGCCTGACCCTCAACGCCGGGGTGGCAAGGAGGGCGCCATCTATCTCGGCCGGCGCGACGGCAACTACATCCAGTGCGAGAAGGCCTCGGTCCGCATCTCGCGCGGCGGCGGCGGCGCCTACGATGAGAACGGCCAGCGCATCTACCAGTACCGTGGTGACGGTGGCGCAGGGCACGCGCAGAACTTCATCGACGCCGTTCGCAGCGGCCGGCGCGAAGATCTCAACGCGGATGTCGAAGTCGGCCACCTCAGCACCGCCATGTGTCATCAGGCCAACATTGCCTGGCGGGCCGGCGCGGCGGCGTCGGTGGATGAAGTCCGCGAGAGCATGAAAACGCACGAGGACGCCCTGAACACGCTCAAAGACATGCTGGAGCAATTGGAGGGCAACCGTGTCGATCTGACCCAGACGCCTTTTGTCCTCGGACCGCAGTTGACCTACGACTGCCGGCAGGAGAGGTTTGTCGGGGCGAACGCCGGGAAGGCGAACAAGTTCGTTAAGTGCTCCTACCGCGAAGGCTTCGTCATGTCCGAGAACGTTTAGGCGAGCGGAAGCGACCTCGTGCGCATGCCGTACGCCCGCGGATTCAGCAAGCCGCCAGCGACCAGACACGCTACGGCAAGGATGACATTTCCTGTATCCTGTGGTATGCTGATTGTCCGGCCTTCATGTGGGAGGCATAGGGGTGCTGACCTAACAGTCAGGGCAATCGGAGAAGGATGGCCAGGAAATTCAAGCTTCAATCGCGCACGGCGGCAGGGGACGTCGACTTCTCCGCCGACTTGAACCCGGAGCAATTGGCGGTAGCAACCGCACCGGGCGGGCCGATGCTCGTCGTCGCCGGCGCCGGCAGCGGCAAGACGCGCGCGCTGACTTACCGTCTGGCTTGGCTGGTCCATCATGGCGTCGAGCCCAGCCGGATCATGCTGGTCACCTTCACGAATCGCGCCGCCCGCGAGATGCTCAGTCGCGTCGAAACGCTGGTCAAGCAGAAGACCCGCGAAATCTGGGGCGGGACTTTCCACCACATCGCCAATCGCATCCTGCGCATCCATGGCACGCTGCTGGGCATTTCGTCGGATTTCACCATCCTCGACCGCGAGGACGCTAAGGACCTGCTGGCGTCGTGCGTGGAGGAATCGGGCGTCGATACGAAGC
>CAZGRF010000948.1:0-1501 GCA_964527825.1 uncultured Pirellulales bacterium | reverse complement strand
CCCTGCCTCAGGCTCGACGACGTAGGTATCCTCGTTCCGCTCGCGGACCTTGCCGATGTCGGTGGCCGCGCCCCAACTGAACGGGCGCGATGCCGATTCACCACCGCCGGAATAATCCGTCATGGCTCCTTCCTCATCCATCCATTACGTAACCAGGCACTGCTTGCACCAGGGACAGTATATCCAGAACTCCGAATCGACGGACCATTTGCAGGCTCGGCAGACTTCGCGGAACGGTCGAACGTGCCAAGGCTTGCGAACCTTCCGGCGGCACCACGGGCAATAACGCATGAACCGCATCAGTTTGCCCTTGCAGTGGCTGCAGCGTCCTTGATAGCGAACGCCTTTCGTAGGCACGGAGCTGGGTGACTTGAAACCGGGCCCGTAGCACCAAGGGCAGAATCGCCACTCGGGCAGCACCCCTTTGTGACACCGTGGGCACAGATGGCTGAATTGCGTGTTGACGTCGAAACGATTCCGCTCGCTGCCGCACCACGGGCACATCACCATGCTCTCGGCGATGGGCTCGCCGCAATCGACACATCGGAACGGCACGGAAAGGACCTTGTCGTAGCGTTTTATGAACGCCCCGCGCCGAACCTTGTGCCAGTCCACCCTGCGGCGTTCCTGGGTGCGGCCGCCTAGATTCACGCGAAACCGTTCCGGAACCACGTCGATCAGGGCCGCCCGCATCTCGCCGGCGTCAGCGAAGCGGCGCTTCGGGTCCATCGCCAGCGCGCGTTTCAGGAAGGCCACCATGGCAAGGCTCGTCCGCTCGCGCAGGCGCTGGTACCCGCGCCCCGGCCAGCGGAAAGGCCACCGTGGCAACACCCCCGTGACATACTCGTACAGAATCAGTCCGACGGCGAAGCAGTCGCTGCGGTACGTGGGCTTGCCATAGGCCTGCTCGGGCGACACGTACCCAGGCGTGCCGAAATCGTCCACCGTTTCCATCCGCCCGCTGACCTTGAGGCTAATGCCAAAGTCGCCCAGCGCCACCCGGCCATCGGGAAACAGGAAGATGTTGCCCGGCGTCACGTCGCAGTGGACGACCCGGTGCCGATGCGCGTAGGCCAGACCGTCAAGGACCTGGAGGACGACCGACAGGATGCGCTTGACCGACATGGGCCGGGACCGGTCTTCCAGTGTCCCTACCGACAATTCCGTCGCCAGGACGGCGTGTCCCTCGATGATGTCGGCGTTCTTGACGGGCATGAGGTGAGCGTGCCGCAGCTTGGCGACCAGCCGAATCTCGCGGGACAACTGCCGGTTGTCACGCTCGCCGCTGACACCCACGAGCGGGATCTTCAGAGCCACGAGAATGTCTTCGACGCAGTCCCTCGCCTTCCAGACCTCGCAACTGCCGCCCGTGCCGAGACGCGACTCCAGGCGGTATTTGCCGAGACGCCTCCCGGCAATCAGATCGGCTTTCCTGCGTTTCGGAACTATCCTGCGGGCCTCGTTCAAGACACTGCTCCCGGTCGCTGCCTTAGCGGGCGTA
>CAZGRF010000947.1:0-1503 GCA_964527825.1 uncultured Pirellulales bacterium | reverse complement strand
ACCCGCGCAATCCTGTACATGTTATCCGCAGGGAAGATTCTTGTTGAGCCCCAGGGTTCTTGGGCACTGAATGACACATAATCATGCAGCCTTTTTGCAGGCATTGGTTCGGGCCTGTGAAGGGGTTTGGTATCCGAGCGGCTCAAGGATTCATCTCAGTCCGGGCGTGCGGGAGATGGGTTGTCGCGAGGCGCTGCATTGTTCATTCGAAGTCGCCAGCGATACTCTGCAACGCACGGCGCCATTGTCGATCGGGGGACGCGGTCTGCGGGAGATGGTGGAGCAGGAAGGAAGGACGGTGCTGAAGGCCCAGCGTCAGGGGACGCTCCGGCCGGCCTTTACGGCGACCGATTGCACCGATCAGACCGTGATTACGGGGGCCGACGGCGTGATGGTTCCCCTGGTGACCGAGGCGCAGAAGCAAAAGCGTCGTGAGACCGAAGCGAACCAGCGGACCGCGTCAGGGCGGTCCTCGACGGCGTCGGTGGGCCGCCCCAAGCCCGGCAGCGACGGTCCGTACAACGAGTTCAAGATACTGACGTTCTATGACGCGGACCAATCCCACTGTCACGTTGTCGCCACCGCCGGCAACCACGAGGTCCTCGGCGGCCTGATGCGTCGGGAAGGACGCCGGCTTCACTGGGCCCAGGCCCAGCTCATCTACGCCGTATCGGATGGGGCCGAGTGGATTGCCCGCCACTACCAGCGGCAACTGCCCATGCTGGCCGAGCACATTCTGGACTACCGCCACCTGCGGGATCACGTCGTCGCCGCCAGCCACGTACTCTACGGCGAGGGGACGAAGAATGCGGTGCGGTGGCGTGAAGAGATGATGGGCTGCGTCTGGGAGCAGGGCTCGCTGGTGCTCTTGCACCGGTTGGGTCCGTACGTGCGGCGTCACCGCCGCGGCGCCAAGCACGAGGCCTTGAAAGGGCGGCGAGACTTCCTCGGTAAACGGGTGGCGATGACGGACTACCCGCGGTTCCGTCAACTCAGCTACGACTGCGGTTCCGGCCCCACCGAGTCGCAGTGCGGCGGGCTGACCGCCCGGCTTAAGGGCCCCGGGATGCGCTGGGACAAGTCGAACGCCGAGGCGATGATGGCCTTGGCCTGCATCCGCCACAGCGGCCTATGGAGCACCTACTGGCAATCCCAGCGAGCGGTCGCCTGAACCCGCCAGGATTTCTCCTCGCACACCTGTATCGACTTGGAGTGAGATAATATTTGCACCCTGCGACGATAACAGTTATACTCAGCATCTAGCGTTACATACGCCCCTCGACAGACAGTTTTGAGAGGTTACGTTTAGTACATAACATCTATACACGGTATCTATGTCTATCTTAAGATATCCTGATCTAGCTTTTGAATCACCTGAGGTTATTCATAGCACGCAAGAGGATCTACTGCGCAGACATCTTCGGCACATCTGTGCACATTCGCCTTATTATCGCGACAAGCTTAAAGGAATCGATATTGAACACTTCACGTTAGATTCCTTGT
>CAZGRF010000946.1:0-1503 GCA_964527825.1 uncultured Pirellulales bacterium | reverse complement strand
CGCAGTTAGGGTATTCACCCATCCGACAGGTGGTTATTGACAGCCACTTGCGTTCTCCGCTACAATCAGCCGACAGGGTCGGAGTTGGGTTACCCTTATCTCGTGAGTGGTACGGCTTCCCATTGAGGCAGTACAGAGTGCATCTTACAGAATAGGTGATAGCCGAATAGTCTCGAACGAACACCCAGGGGCAATGGCAAGACCGACGCCTGATTGCTCCAACAGAAGGAGGGCGTGAATCATGAATCGGTCTCGTACTCGAATGGCACTTGAACTTCTGTAAGTGGTTATACGGAAAGGTGATATAGACAGAAAAGGCCTCTCTTGTCAAAAGGAGTTGTGAAAACCAATTCCCCAATGGCAAGGAGGCCAAAGATGGTTCGTTCTTTTCGCGTCATGGTGGCGCAGGCTCGTCGTCACGGCGACTTGTACTTCGCCGCGTTGCTTCCACAAGATCGTATCCTTAAAGCGTTCGGCGACGCAAGAGCAGCTTGGCAAGGTTGGATCTACACGCCGGCGATAACGGTATGGGTCTTCCTCTCGCAATGCCTCAGCACGGACCATTCTTGCCGCGATGCCGTAGCCCGGCTGATCGCTTGGCGTGTGGGCCGAGGCCTTCTGCCGTGCTCGGCCGACACGGGAGCCTATTGTACGGCCCGAAGCGATCTGCCAGAAGAAGCTCTGCAGGTGTTGGCACGGGACGCCGGTCGGCAAGTCGAGGACGAATCGCCGGAAGAGTGGCTTTGGCACAAGCGAAAGGTTCGCGTTGTGGATGGAGCCACGGTCACCATGCCCGACACGCCGGAGAATCAGGCGGCCTATCCGCAGCCAAGAACTCAGAAACCCGGATGCGGCTTTCCCATCGCTCGAATCCTGGTGATCTTTTCGCTCTCGGTGGGCGTTGCGCTGGACGCCGCCATTGGCAAATACAAGGGGAAGCAGACCGGCGAAAGCAGCCTGTTTCGCGGGCTTTACGATGCCTTGGACGAAGGCGACGTCATCCTCGCGGACCGTGGTTTCAGCGGCTGGTTCGACGTCGCCTTGTTGCATTTGCAAGGCGTCGATGTCGTGCTTCGTAAACACCAACTTCGCCGCACGGATTTTCGCACGGGCAAGCGATTGGGCAAGGACGACCACTTGGTGTGCTGGAGGCGGCCGCAACGACCGAAATGGATGTCGCTGGAACAATACGCCGCCTTGCCGGACGAGTTGACGTTGCGCGAGGTTCGTATCCGTGTAACCCAGAAAGGCTTTCGCACCAAGTTGCTTGTGGTGGTGACAACGTTGCTTGATGCCGAAGAATACCCCGCCAAGGAGATCGCATTGTTGTATCGCCGAAGGTGGCAGGCGGAATTGCACCTGCGGAGTCTCAAGATAGTCCTCCAAATGGACCATCTGCGATGCAAAGCACCAGAGCGGGTACGCAACGAGTTCTTCACCCATTTGCTCGGCTACAATCTACTTCGGGGCGTGATGTCGGCGGCCGCTTTTCAATCGGGTAAA
>CAZGRF010000945.1:0-1504 GCA_964527825.1 uncultured Pirellulales bacterium | reverse complement strand
GTACAGCTGCAACAGAGCCCGGTAGTTCCCGGTCACTCCGTAGTAGGAGTAGTGCCCTCGCAGCTTCTGGCTCAGCGCCCTGCACATAGGTCCAACCGGCATTCGGGATGGGCAGAGATCACCCATCCATTTCATCCGCAGCGGGGACAGCGATTCCGGATTCTGAAGACCCGCCGGGTCTCCGGGGTCGAGACGCTGCTACTGGGGGGCGTTGGCGGAGGTCCGAATAGTGTTCCTGTGGAGTGGACTGACCGAGCCGAGCCGTCTGTCTACGCAGGAACGGGCGTAGAAGCGCTGGTTTTCGACTTTGGGTGCCTTGTCACTCTGTTCGCGCTGCTCGAAGCGGTGGAGCAGGGAAAACAGGAGCTTGACAAGTGAGTGCGGCGGGGAGACTATCGGACCACGTATATGACTGGTCCGATAGACCACGAGCAGGCCTCGGCTGCGGCTTTGCGTCGACGTCGTGTAACCCTGATCAGACAGCTTCCTCCGCTGGAAGCTTTGCTCCGAGGTTCGGTGATCGAGCGATACAAGCGGTGCGGCAACCCGAGTTGCCACTGTGCGAAGGGGCCTGGGCATGGCCCGAAGCATTACTTGTCGGTGAGTCAAGCTGGGGGGCGACCTGTGATGGAATACGTTCCCGCCGCTTACCAACAGCAGGTCAGAGACTTCCTGGACAATCACCGACAGGCGCGGGTCGTGCTCGAGGAGATTTGCGAGATCAACCTGGAACTGCTTCGCCGCAGAGAGTCGCTGGAGTAGGCGGTGATAGAAACGAACGGGCCCGTGGATCTCGCGGCCGTGGCCATTCTGGCCGCGAACATGATCCATGCACACTTGCTGATGGAGAAGTCATCGTTGTCTCCGTTGGCGCCAGAGCCAGCGCCGGAGACGTGTTCGCCGTCGAGCTGGACGCCGACCGCACAGGCCACGGAGAGGGGAGGTACAGCCGATGATGTCGAAGGTCCAGGACCACCACCTTGCGAGGCCGGCGTACATCTACATCCGGCAGTCGACGCCCGGTCAGATTTTGCACCACCAGGAGAGCACTGCGCGCCAGTACGCGCTCAAGGACAAGGCGGAGCAGATGCAGTGGGCGGGAGCGACGATCCAGATTCTGGACCGAGATCTCGGTCAATCGGGGCAACACGCCACCGGTCGGGAGGACTTCAAGCGGCTGGTGAGCGACGTTTCGATGGGTCGAGTGGGGGCCATCTTCGCGTTGGAGGCCTCACGACTGGCACGGTCCGACCTGGACTGGCATCGCTTGATCGAGATCTGCTCGATCACCAACACACTGGTGGTCGACGAAGACGGCTGCTACGACCCTGGCGACTTCAACGATGCTCTGTTGCTTGGGTTGAAAGCCACGATCGCCAAGGCGGAGCTGCACTTCATCCGCGCGCGCCTCCTGGGTGGCAAGCTGAATAAGGCAAAGCGGGGACAGCTGCGATTTCCGTTGCCCGTCGGCTTCTGCTACGACGAGGCAGGACAGGTCGTGCTG
>CAZGRF010000944.1:0-1507 GCA_964527825.1 uncultured Pirellulales bacterium | reverse complement strand
CTCAGCACGAACCGCGTCTGCGGCATCGGCCCATCGAAGGCATCGACGATCAACAAGACACCGTCGGTCATCTTCAGCACGCGCTCGACCTCGCCGCCGAAGTCCGCGTGCCCCGGCGTATCGACGATGTTGATCTTGTACTCGAGACCGTCGGCGTCCATGTAGTGGACGGCGCAGTTCTTGCTCAGGATCGTGATCCCGCGCTCGCGTTCGAGCGGGTTCGAGTCCATAATCAACCCGTGCTGGCCGCCCGCCAGCCGGTCCAGCTCTTCGTTGCGAAACATGCCCGACTGATAGAGAAGCTGATCCACCAACGTCGTCTTGCCATGATCGACGTGAGCGATAATCGCCACATTGCGTACCGTCTGTGCGTACATACTACCTTATCCTCTGATCCACTGCCCCCTGAGGTCCTTCACCAGCTCCGGCCCACCACAGAGCCAAGCCCACCCTCCGAGAGATGAATGCAAGAGTATACCGAAGATCGCCATCTCCGGCAATGCCCTCCGGCGCGATTTCGCCCGCCGCGACGGGTGGGATTGGCTTTGTTTTCTCACGCAGAGTCGCGCAGACGCAGAGAAAGGTCCGCGCCGGTTGCGCTTGGGCCGACTCGGTCGATGGTCCGCCGTTCCAGTCGGGCTGCGCCTGCCTGCGTGGGCTTCGTACGGGACGACTCCCGAAGCGAGCTTGTTCGCAGTCCTTTCCTGCGCCCACTTCTGCGAACGGCTCACGAGAGTTGCGAGGACCGAACTCGAAATCTCATTCATCGCTTAATCCCTATATCAAAAGACCTTAGATGCGAACCCCAGCCGTCGTCCAAGTCCAACGTCGGCCTGCCCTTGGGCACATGCACGCGTAGCGTGCGACGACGGCACCCTGAGCGGAGCGGCCGCACCGATGCTGATCCACGCCCATCGTTCTGGACAGCTACCGATCATCCATCCAAACATCCGACTTGCACCTTCTCGTCGTTTCTGCGCCTCTGCGTCTCTGCGTGCGTATCTTCCCAGCAGGGCACGGACCTGACGGCCGGCTCGCGGGACCACTGCTCGACCTGAGTCTCCTCGACTTGCGGTTCGTCCGCATCCGCACCATCGCTCGGTGATTCGGGTTCCGGCGGCGGAGCGTCCGCCTTGCGGAGCTTCTGCAGTCGCTTCAGTTCCGCCGTCGTCCGGTACAGGCTGTGTTCGATCCGCCGCTCGTACAGGCCCAGGTGTTCCAGCGTGCGGTAATTCGCGAAGTCGCTGTAAGTCACCCGCCCGACGATCAGATCGTCCGGCCCCAACTCTCCTTGCGGTCCGGCCGGCGCATCCGCCATGCTCTTTCGCCTCGACCGGCCGTAGTTGCAGATCGCCTCCTTGCGGTACATCGACTCGAAAGCCTCGTTCTGCAGCCGCTCGGCCCGCCGCAGCCGCCAGATCAGCCCGGCCACCCGCTCCGCCAGCGCGGATTCCAGCACCCCCACCGGCGCCAGCTCCGCCAGGACCGCCTGCCGGTGCGCCTCGAA
>CAZGRF010000943.1:980-1508 GCA_964527825.1 uncultured Pirellulales bacterium | reverse complement strand
GAGGTCGGGATCGGTGGTGAACAGGATCGCGTCGCAGCGGCCGTCGAAGCCCGTCAGATCGTGCAGGGCGAGCTTTACACGCCCGCCGCGAAGTTCCACGGTGCCGCCGTCTTGCCAATGCCACTGGGCATCCTCGGTGCCGAAGGTCGCGTCGAGCGGCTTGGCGTCTACGAGCAACTGGAATCTGCCGGGCGTGCCCGGCGCGTTCCACGTCGCCACCCAGTCGCGGGTTCGCACCCAGACGCGATAGGTCCCGGCGGCCGGCACCTCGACGGACGTCTGGGCATCCTCGACCGGCATGCCCAGGCCGTGGGCCAGCAAGAACGGAGAGCTCATCTGATCCATGAACTGGCAATCGTTGACCCATCCGCCAAGATGCTCGAACTGCTCCGCTTCTATCAGCACGCTCTCCGCAGCCGCATAGCGGACAGCAAGACTCAGCAGCACGAAGGTTAGAGCGACACGCGTCATGCTGTATCTCCATGAGGGGGCCGAAAGGACGCGAATGAGTATTGATCTGGCAGGTTC
>CAZGRF010000943.1:0-970 GCA_964527825.1 uncultured Pirellulales bacterium | reverse complement strand
AGCCGCTTTTCGCGTGCAGTGGAAACGGGCCGTGTTCGGCCACGTTCGAGGGACGAGTTCTGCTCCGGGCCTGCTGGGAGTATCGAGGTGTCCCGGTCGGGTGGCCCAGGCACCCGGAGTGCGGTGCCGGGATGAGGTCTTAGTGACTAAGGGCGCTCTGACCCCACTCTGACCCGCATCGTAGGGTCTCCTAGAAAGAGTTCTGAGGGGTGGGGTCTGAATAGTGGCGAAACGAGAACGTACGCTAAGGCCCCGTATTACGCCCGGTCGTCCTCGATATTCTCAGTGCCCATTCGGGTACTCACGAGATTGCACGTCCAAACGGCAGAGCCGCAGAGATTCTGTGCGTTTCAAAAAACGGTCGTTTGACGCAGCATCCCGGAAAACGTATGAGATTACGCGACAGGAGGGGCCGGAACGCTAAAGCTCAGCAGCGGTGGCCGCGCCGAGCGACAATGATTTACCAATAACACCTTTCGCGGCCGCCGGCTGCTGGAGCGCATGGTTCGGGGCGATTGGCATCAATTCGACTCCTGCCCTCACCGCCATCGAAAAGGCCCGGGCGTCAGTATCTTGAACGGAAGAAGCAGAACTCTGCCGGCCGAATAAACGATGCAGCCGATGCCGAACAGAAGAGCCGAGTACGGAATATACTCCCACCAGTCATCACCGTACATGTCGAAATAGAGGCTCCTTCCGAGGATCGACTCTGAGATCGCGTCGAAGTAGTGACGGACCGCGCAGTCTGCTCCAGGGGCCGCCCACCGGCTGAAGCGGATAATCCCCGAGTAGATGCCAACCGCGAGAATGCCAGCGACGCAAGTCCATCCGACGATTGCCGGGAGGGTCAAGCGACACCGGCGTCGCACCCAGCTCTCGACAACCCACCCCGTGGCCGCAAGCATCACCGCCGCCGTCACCACGTTTATCGGTAGTGAACCCCAATCATACGATTCGTAGCCATAGAAAT
>CAZGRF010000942.1:0-1509 GCA_964527825.1 uncultured Pirellulales bacterium | reverse complement strand
CTCTGGGCAACGCCGCGTCTTCAGAAGAGCGAGGGCAAGTCTTGAGGCGTCCGCTAGGAACTGCTCATACAGATTCCGGAAGTTGACGACTGCCCACAGTCGGGCCGTGACCCCATCGTACGTATTCGTCAGCCTGGGGCAGCGGCACCGGCGTCCCCGCAATGTCGCCTAGTAGTACGCCCTCAATTCTCCGTTCCAGGGCGCGGGCGATCGCCTCGACCTGCGAATTGATATTGGCATCATCAACTCTGTATGCGTAGGCCGCGCCTACTAGACGGTCGAGCCTAAAGGCAACGACCGTCTCATACCACTGTAAGTCTCCGAAGCTGGCTCGGGCCCTGAGGCCTACGGCTTCGTCGGCCAGCCCTTTCACGGCAAACGTTTCGACCTTTTCGAGCGTCACGCCGGCCTCAACCTGCTCTCCCTCCAACCGTTGCCAGTCCTCGACCTGTTTGGCCAGATGGTCTGAGGCTGCGCCAGCATCCATAACCAGGTCCACTTCCGTGGCTAGCTCAATGACGCCCACGCCTGCCTCCAGCGCCGACAGTGACGGGTCGCTGTAGAGGAGCTCGTACCCATTGATCCGGCCCACCCGTTCGAGGCTGTCTGCCGTGTCGTCTGGGTCGATGGTTTCGTCAGCCGCCTCCTCGTTGTCCTTGAAGCCCGAATCGTCATCGATCTGCAGATCTGCGAATTCGTCGCCGAGGTCTTCTTGAGGCAGAACCATGATGGCCAGGTCATTATCCGCCACGGATTGGAGGGCTCGCTGCAACTCATTGTCGCCATTCCCGCCGCCGCAGGCACTCAGCAGGACCGACCGACGGAAAGCGCCTAGCCGAGGCGAATGTAGTTTCCCGTTATCTCTGGGTCAACGATGAATCCAAACCCGTCGCAGCAACACTGGCAGCCGCACGCAAACATCGATTCTTGCCCGCTAACCTCGACGTGGTCTCCAAGCGTCACTCCGGACGCGTCCGTCGCGAAGTACAGCACCTCGATGGTCTCTCCCGGCACATAGTCATACAGGCACTCACCAAAGCAGCCGCCTTGCTCCATCTTGATCGCCTCATCTAGTTCCACCTCAATCACCCACCACCACCAGCCGCACGGGCCCCAGAGGGGCTCCTCCTTTATCGGGCCGCCCACAATCGATCCACTGAAAACGATGGGGCCGGTCGGCGTCGGCGTAGCCGGGGACACCGGCGACCAGGCGGGATCGCTGTCGTTCGCTGAGTTCTTGGTCAGGTTAGTCTGTCCCATCCCGTCGGCGTTCATCACGTAGATCTCGCCGTTGCCGTCGCGGTCCGAGCTGAAGGCGATCTTGGAGCCGTCGGGCGACCAGGCGGGATCATAGTCGTCCGCTGAGTTCTTGGTCAGGTTAGTCTGTCCCGTCCCGTCGGCGTTCATCACGTAGATCTCCCAGTCGCCGTCGCGGTCCGAGACGAAGGCGATCTTGGAGCCGTCGGGCGACCAGGCGGGCTCCCCGTCCCCTGCTGAGTTGTTGGTCAG
>CAZGRF010000941.1:0-1515 GCA_964527825.1 uncultured Pirellulales bacterium | reverse complement strand
GGCCCATATCGTTTTCCTCCCGGCGTGACGAACATCCGCAAGCGCCGACGCCTCCAGTTTCAATGGGACCCGCGCGTGAAGCATACCCCGAATCACCACGTCGATGTCGGAGCCGCGCGGCCCACACATGTCTACTGTACCGAGAAGTCGGCGGATATACAAAAAGCCAAATGGTGAATCGCCAAAAGGTGGGGTCCGCCCGTGTTCTGATCTCGGGCAGTTGCGATCTATCAACAGAGGGACCGGACCGTCAACGCCCTATCGTCGCTGTTCAGCGGGACATTTTTCCTCTTGCCCTACCCGTCCGGCCTGGGCGCCAGATGTGCCGATCCAACATCTCTAGGGTTTACGCCCGTACGCCAGGACCACGTCCGTTGTGATTGCCGTAGTGTTCCTCCGCTCGAAAGCACTTCTGATCCTCTGGGAAACGGGCGCAATCTTGTCGGGCGGAAGTCTGGAGTACCACCATGCCGACGAGGTCGAGGCAAAGAAGTCGTACGCTTTGCCCCCGTCGGCAAACCGTTCCGTCCACGTCAGGCGGCGGGTGGAAACGTCAAGCAACCCCGCCTTGGCAAACATCCGCGAAATGTCTCTTTCCAACCGCGGCCAGAACTCTATGCGATAGCCTAACGTCAAACCTTTTGGCATGGCTCGGAACGTCGTCTCACACGCTTCAAAGTACAAGTCAGGACCGTGCGTCGAGAGGCAAAGGCTCCCCCCGGGTTTGAGCACGCGCGCCATCTCAGCGAGCGCACCTTGTTGGTCAGGCAAGAGCCCCAGGACCATCCCGGAGATGACGGCATCAAAGGTATTGCTGGCAAAGGGAAGCGAGTCGGCATCGAGCTGCCGGAAGTCTGTCCGGCTGGACTCATAGCCAAGGGCACTCGCCTTCCTCCCGCACCAGCTCAGCATGTATTGCGACAGATCACCGCAGGTTACTCTGGCGGCGCCGCGTTCGAGGGCCAGAAAGGACAGGATTCCCGTGCCGCAGCCAACATCCAGCACGGCTTTCCCCTGAAGATCCACTCCTTCGAGAAGGGCTTTGGAGATTCTCGTGTAATGCTCAGATCCAAGCTCGTCGTAGCGCGTGAGGTCATCCGTCACGGCGCCTTCGTAGCCCTTCTTGATACGTTGCTTCATGGCTGCGGCGTCTCGTGCACTGCCGGTGGCCCAGGCAATCGCATTGCTGAAGTTCACCAACAGCCTCAAACCTGGAGAAAGCCTGCCCGTCCAGAAGATCGATGGCATTTCATACTCCTTCGCTGTCTGTGCATACGCATTTCGCTTCCGCTAAGGCCCTCTGAAAGGTGCCGCGTTATCTCCCGGCCAGTCATGATCGGTCTCCCAAGCCGACCGTTCACGCTCGCAGCACATGCCGCTGAGCCGGGGCTGATGGGCCGGCGCAGCCGGACGAACGAACAGCCGTCAAACCAGATGCATCGCGCTTGACAACGGGCATCATACGGCGTAAGCTGCCGATTTCCATGTTTTTGCGGCTATCGAGGAGTCCTGGAC
>CAZGRF010000940.1:0-1518 GCA_964527825.1 uncultured Pirellulales bacterium | reverse complement strand
GCTTTCTCAGCAGCAGATCACCGTAGACCTCCTGCTCGCTCAGCAGCATTCCGGGTGGGACGCCCTGCATGACGCTCGTGAGCCCTTCCTGATATGAACCTCCTGCGACGGTAACCCGAAAACTGCGTCCAAAGTGACATCCGAGCATCAGCAACACCTCTTGAATTCGCCATTTGCGGTTTACGATTTGCCATTTGCATCCTAGATGCGCCCCCAAATCGTAAATCGTAAATGGTGAATCGTCAATCCGAGAGCAGTCTCATGTCGGCTCCGAGTGACTGCATGAGCGCCACAAAATCCGGGAAGGTTACGCGAATGGCCTCTGCGGTGTCAATCACGCACGGCTCGTCGAGTCCCATCGCGGCCAGCGACAACGCCATCACGATACGGTGGTCGCCCCGCCCGTCGAGGCGACTGGCCTTCAGTTTGCTCTGGTGTACGATCAGGCCATCCGGGAGTTCTTCGATGGTCGCTCCCATCTTGGTCAGTTCCTGGGCCATACAGGCGATCCGGTCGGTCTCCTTGGTCCGGGCCTGAGGCACGTTGACCAGCTTCGTGGTTCCCTCGGCGTAGGTGGCCGCGACGGCCATCGCCGGCAGGGCGTCGGGCGTGGCGTTCATGTCGATCTCTACGCCCTTGAGCGGGGCGGCCTTGACCGTGATGCCGTCGGTGTCCACGGTGATGTCGGCTCCCATGGCGCGGAGATAATCGACGACGGCCTTGTCCGGCTGGCTGTCGGCGAAGTCGAGTCCTTTCAAAGTCACTTCCCCGAACAATGCCGCACCGCACAGGAAGAAGGTGGCACTGGAGAAATCGGCCGGGACCGGCAGGTCAAAGGGCTGGTAGCTCTGCCCGCCCTTGACACGGAAATGCCGCATCCTGTCGTTCTCGTAGACGATTCCTTGTTTGTCCAGCCAGTCGAGTGTCATCTGCGCATAGCCCGGCTCGTGCAGCAGCGTGACGTTGATCTCCGTATCCTTGGTGGCCAGCGGGGTACACATCAGCAAGCTCGTGAGGTACTGGCTGGTCTTGGCTTCGATAGTGGTAACGCCGCCTTTGAGTTGCCCCGTCACTTGGACGGGGGCCTTGCCGTTGTTCTTGAGGCTCTTGCACGCGGCGCCCAGATCCTGCAGGGAGTCCATGAGCGGGCCGACAGACCGGGTTTGGATTTGCTCGTCGCCTGTGAAACTCGTCGTCTGCCCGGGCCCCGCCAGAGCGGCTGATCCCATCGCGATACGCAGCGTCGTACCTGAATTGAGCACGTCAATGGTCTGCTGAGGCGGAGTGATTCGGCCGCCGATACCGGCCACCTTCCAGAGTGCTGGGTCGGTCGTGTCGATCTCAGCGCCGAAGGCGCTGTAGCAGTTGACTGCGGCCTCGCTGTCGCCGGACCACAGCGGGTTGCGGATGAGGCTCCAGCCGTCCGCCAATGCGGCGATGGCGACGGCACGAATCGTATGCGACTTCGACGCCGGGATCGAGACTGTTCCTTTGAGTCGGGATTTCCTGGATACAAGC
>CAZGRF010000939.1:0-1519 GCA_964527825.1 uncultured Pirellulales bacterium | reverse complement strand
CTCATTGGGGCTTGGAGGTAAGAACGGGCCGCAATGGCTCAGAGTGCTGCTGACTTTCTCCAGCGCGATCTTCTCGGCCTGGGAGAGTTGCATTTTGAAGGTCGGCAAGATAGTGCCCTGAGGATAGGCCGTATAGGTGAAATGATAGTACGCGCCCCAGTCGCCCTCGGCTGTGACCTTGCAGGACTTCTGATAGGGAATAGGAACGTAGCAGTTCTGGCCGCGCGCGGTCTCATGAACGAGGGCTGGATACGTAAAAGGCTCGTTTTGCCGGTTGAAGTAGCCGATGAAAGGCAGGTCCACCGCCGGCTGGGCGGCGCCGTCGAGGTAGATCTTGACGTGGCCTTCCTTGGGCAGTGCCGACCAGATGCGCCAAATGACGCCGGGGCCCTTCATCTCCGCGAGTACCTGTTCGTTGCCTTCTCTGCGAATGATCCCGTTGTTGTCTCCGTTGGCATCCCAGTCGATGTATTTTCCGGAGACCTCGTCGTATCGGCTTTTGCGGTCCCAGCTCGACCATTGGGCACACTTCTCGCCCGGATCGGGCAGGGTAGCCAGGTGCTCGAGGTTTGTCAGATGGTCGATCAGATCAACGTAGGTCAGTGGTCCGGCTGTGGCGGCGCATGCCGGCAGTGCGAAGAGCAAGGCCGGCAGAACACCAGTGAAGAATGGCCATCCGGCCAATTGCGAGAGGCTCTGTGCGGGTGCTCGCATTCGACGTCTCCTTTCCGGGCACGGGCTGCCCCTATTGGCCTGACGCTGCGGTTTCGAACACGCTTGCGACCACACAGTCTAATAGGAAAGGCTCCGCCTTGCCAACTGTTTCGAGTTTGTCGAACCATGTCGGCAAAGCGGAGCCCGTCTGATCTTGAACAGATTGTCAACACGTCTTCAGGCTTGTTGTGTGTGCAGCCTCACCGAGTAGCGTACTTGACCGAGCAGCCGTATGGCGGCGTGCTGGCGGTGCTCACCGCCCGACCGGTCGTTATCTCTGTCAGGGCCTTGTCGACGTAATTCGCCACGTTGCTGCCGGGCTGGACCTGACCCATCGGTGCGCTGTCGATGGCGCCGTTGTAGACGATACGGCCGTCCTGGTTGATGATAAACACATTGGGCGTTGTCCTGGCGCCGTAGAGTCGACCGATCCGACCGGTGCGGTCGTCGAGAATCGGATACGGCAGACTCTGCTCCTTGGCAAATCCCACGTTGGCCTCGGCCGTCGTATTGTTCGTGCTGTTGACAGCCAGCCAGACCACGTTCTTGTTCTTGTACTTCCTGGCCAGATCGGCCATGGTGCTCTTGGTTTTGTAGTGGTACATCGAAAACGGACACTCCAGGTTGATCCATTCCAGGACCACGATCTTGCCTTTCAGATCGGCCAGGCTGAAGGCTCTGCCGTCGAAACTGTTCAGCGCGAAATCGGGTGCTCGCCTTCCCTGTCGGCCAAGCCGCTCGGGTCTGGGCGTGCGGCTTCTCGCGGCGATCTGCAGCCTTTGCCGCTGCCGCTCCAGTTGATTGA
>CAZGRF010000938.1:0-1519 GCA_964527825.1 uncultured Pirellulales bacterium | reverse complement strand
TGCGCTCGGGCCAGGTCGAGGACAACGCCTGGGAAGGGGCCTCGGGCGTCGCCTATCCCGTCTTCGAGGGCCAGTTCCGGCGCATCATCCTGCGGACTTCGCTCGACCCGGCGTGTCTGTAGCGCGATTGCCCGATTGCCTTAATCAATCATCCGAGTCAAACTCGCCGTGTGGCAGGATGAGTGCGTTCGGCTTCGTGTTGGCTGGCCCCTGCTACCTCGATAACAGCCCAGAAGCCGAGACATGCGGTACAATGGGGCATTGTCTTCCCCGATCCATGTCATAGTGGGACTCGACCATGGCCTGTATCGTGTTCTGCTCAGATCCGCGTGATCCACGTGTCGTTGATGAGCTCTATGCCGGTGAATACGCGGCTGCCCGCGAGTTTGGGCTGGCGTGTTCGCTGGTTGACTTCGAGGCGCTGGTCAACGATTCAGATCCGGCGCGCGCCGTGCGTCGAGTCGTGAACCTCGGCCACGAAGAAAGCGGAGTCTACCGAGGCTGGATGCTGACGGTCGAGGATTACGCAGCGCTGTACGCGGCACTCGTGGCGCGTGGCATTCGCCTCGTCAACAGCCCGGCGCAGTATCGTCACTGCCATCACCTGCCTGAGTCATACACTGCTCTTGCAGGGCACACGCCTCGCACAGAGTGGATCGCCTGCTTGCCGCCTGTGGACATGGAGGCTGTGCGCCGGGCCGTCGGGCCTTTCGGGAACGGGCCAATCATCATCAAGGACTACGTGAAGTCCCAGAAACACTACTGGGATGAAGCTTGCTTCGTCCCGTCGGCATCGGACCACAAGGCGCTGGAGCGAGTTGTCTCACGATTTGTTGAGCTGCAGGCCGGTCATCTGCAGGGCGGGCTCGTCTTCCGCGAGTATGTGGAGCTGCAAATGGTTGGGGACCACCCAAAGAGCGGGATGCCGTTGTCGAAGGAGTACCGGATCTTCTTCTTCGACGGACGCGCGGCCCTGGTGATCAACTACTGGCGAGAGATCGAGTACGGTCCCATCGACACCCCGATCGAGTCCTTTGGCAATCTGGCTGCGCGGATTGACAGCCGCTTCTTCACGATGGATGTGGCCGAGCTCAAGTCTGGTGGGTGGATTGTGATCGAGCTTGGCGACGGCCAAGTCGCCGGGCTGCCGGACGGAGTCGATCCCAGAGAGCTGCTTGCAGTGTTCGCCGGTGAAGGCTAGGCAGGACGCCATGCCGTGTGCTGCGAGAGTGCTGACCAAGCTATCGTTGGAACTACGCCAGATCCGGCGTGTCTGTAGACAGGTGCACACGGGGATGCCCGTGTGTCTTGATCTGGCAGGCCGCCTGGCTTCTGCCTGCTTGGGGTTAGGCGCAGAACGGAGGAGTCTATGAGGGGGCTCTCGGTTTCCCTGATGGCTAGGGCGGTGCTGTGGGCCGTTGCGGCGGGGCCAGCGCATGCCGAGACGGTGTACTTCGTGGTGGGCGAGTGGCCGGGGCAGGAGGTCCACGGCGACTCGTACGTGGTGCCCATTGACGAT
>CAZGRF010000937.1:0-1520 GCA_964527825.1 uncultured Pirellulales bacterium | reverse complement strand
GGTGTCTTGAACGATATCTCTCGCGTCTCGTGAAGAACACGCAGGTTGAACGGATAGCGATCCTTGGTTGGATATCGGTCCGGACGGATCGTGACGGCCTTCAAATGCATTCCAATATCCTTCTGCAACTGATTATGGACAATTCTTGATTGAAGATTGATGAATCACAAGTCACAATGATCCATCATCAGCAATCAACAATCAATGGTCAATTTCGTGGAGAAGTCGGCATGGCCAAGAACAGATTGAAGTCGATCGCTGTCATGACAGGCGGCGGGGATTGTCCCGGATTGAACGCGGTGATTCGCGCGGTAGCCAAGAGTGCGATGGGCCGACACGGATTGACGGTCTGGGGCATCCAGGATGGCTACCTTGGATTGATCGAGAACCGCCTGCATCGCGTTCAGAACATTGAGGTCAGTGGCATCCTGACTGTCGGCGGGACCATTTTGGGGACCAGCAACACCGCCGATCCGTTCAAGTATGCCGTCTCGACGGGCCGCGGGGCGGTCACCAAAGACATCTCCGATCGCTGTCTCAACGCTTTGCGAGAGCGTGACATCGATGCGCTGGTCTGCATCGGAGGCGACGGCACGATGGCCTCGGCCGCCAAGTTCGCCAAGAAAGGACTGACGGTCATCGGGGTGCCCAAGACGATCGACAACGACCTGTGGGGAACAGACGTCACGTTCGGTTTCGACACCGCCGTCACCACCGCCACGGAGGCGGTCGACAAGATTCACACCACGGCGAGCAGCCACCATCGCGTGATGATTATCGAAGTCATGGGCCGCTACGCCGGCTGGATCGCGCTCTACGCCGGAGCGGCAGGCGGAGCCGATGTGATTCTCATTCCCGAGATTCCCTACAAGCTGGAAAAGGTCTGCGAGTACGTGATCAAACGCTCGCAACAAGGCAAGCGATTCAGCATCGTCGTCGTTTCCGAAGGCGCCAAGCCCAAAGGTGGGGAAATGATCGTTCTCAAGCGAGTGACAAACAGTCCCGATCCGATTCGTCTGGGAGGCATCGCTAACAAGCTGGCCGACGACATCAATCGTCAAACCCGGCTGGACTGCCGGGCAGTCATTTTGGGTCACGTTCAGCGAGGAGGGACGCCGACTCCGCACGATCGCGCCTTGGCGACCATGTTCGGCCACCACGCTCTCGAATTACTCGTCCACGGCGTCAAGAACCGCCTGGTCGTCTGGAAGAACGGCACGCTGTCGAGCGTCCCGTTGTCCAGCGTCGCAGGTCGAATCAAGAACGTTCCGAGAAACCACCCTCTGATCCAGGCCGCCCGCGCTGTAGGCACCTGTTTCGGGACATAGATCATGGCAGAAGGTCCACTGCGTCGGCCGGCTCCATCCGAAATGGCGATCCCTTGCCCTGAAAGAACCCGTGAGCGGCGATCAAATGGAGGCTCAAGTCGGACCATCGAACGATCTTGTCCGAAGCTGTCAGTCTGGCGGTGGTCACCCGCTTGAGATGCCTGCTCCTGTGCGGCCAGGGACACGGAATCC
>CAZGRF010000936.1:0-1522 GCA_964527825.1 uncultured Pirellulales bacterium | reverse complement strand
CGTGCCTGACGAAACGCTCGCCGAGATCTATGCCCGGGCCAGAAGCCTCTACGGCAAGCACATTGTCCACTTGAATGCTACGTACCAGGGAGGCGGGGTTGCGGAGATCCTCTATTCGCTGGTCATGCTGATGAACGACGTGGGCGTCGAGGCCGGGTGGCGGATCCTGCATGGCAGCCAAGAGTTCTTCGAGATCACCAAGAGCTTTCACAACGCCCTGCAAGGGGCGAAACTGAATCTGTCCGAGCGGAAGAGACGTGTGTACCGGACGGTCAATGAGGACTTCGCGCGGTTCACTCATCTTCATCACGATTGCGTGATCGTCCACGATCCACAGCCGCTGGCGCTGATCGGATCCTACAAGAAGAACCAGCCTTGGATATGGCGCTGTCACATCGACCTGACTCACCCCCACGAGGAGTTGTGGGATTTCCTCAAAGGCTTCGTTCTCAAGTACGACCAGGTCGTCATGTCCAGTGAGAAGTATTTCAAGGACGATCTTCCGGTTGACCAGCGGCTCATGTACCCCGCCATCAATCCGCTCAGTCTCAAGAACCGGCCGATCTCCGACGGACCTATGCGGGAGCAACTGGACAAGGCGCGCGTGCCGACCGACAAGCCGCTCATCACCCAAGTCTCAAGGCTCGATCCCTGGAAAGACCCCGAAGGCGTCATCGACGTATTCAAGATCGTTAAGGAAAAAACCGATTGCCGTCTGGTCCTCTGCTACAACGTCGCCAGCGACGACCCCGAAGGATTGCAGATGTACAAGAAGGTTCAGCGCAAAGCCAACAAGATGCTGGAAGCCGGCGACGTTGTCCTGGTAGTCGGAAATAGCGAAAAGCTGGTCAACGCCATCCAGGCCTTCTCCCGTGTCATCATCCAGAAATCGATCAAAGAAGGCTTCTGCCTGGCCGTGACGGAAGCGATGTGGAAGGGCACGCCGGTGGTGGCCTCGAATGTCGGCGGCATCCCCAGTCAGATCGAAGACGGCAAGAACGGCTACCTGCTCGAACCCCGGGATAACCAAGGCTTTGCCGAGCGCATCACGCACTTGCTCAAGAACCCCGACGAAGGTCGCGAGCTAGGCCGTCGGGCGAAGGAGACCGTGCGCGAGAAGTTCCTCATCACACGGCTGCTCTCAGACTATCTCGACATGCTCAACTCTATCATGTGTCAGTGAGACACGCCCGGCGGTCGGACGCGGGCCGCGGTCACTCCGGTTTTCTGTCCCCGAGCCTTTCGGCGAGATCGGCCAACCGGTATTCCATCTCCAGCAGCTTCTCCTGAGTCTTGCGTTCCATGCGATACACGACGCGAAGAATCATGTACAGCCCGCCGAACACCAGCAGGAAGAACAGCGTCAGAATCTCACGATGCATCAACGACAGTCGGCCCAGCCCATAATGAATCCGCTCAGCGTCGCCGAAACTCAGATAGACGTCACCATCATCAACCTGCGAAACTGCCTCGCCGTTTCGAAACAGCGCTCGTTCGGAGTATCTCGTCCTGAGATAGCTCA
>CAZGRF010000935.1:0-1524 GCA_964527825.1 uncultured Pirellulales bacterium | reverse complement strand
CTGCGCTGGTCCCGACGATCTGGATCTTCAGTACGGTGTTGAGACCCTGGCCTACCGGGTTCGTGTTTTCGCTGGCCCCTAACTGGGTGTAGCCGTTGATGATCACCGGGTCATCGATGACGGGCAGGGGGATTCCCTCGGTTTCTCCCGGAGTGATCGTGCAGACGTCATCGTCATCGCAGTTGTTCCCGTAGTCGGTAGGGATGTCGAAGTTGATGGTGTCCTGAAAGCCAGAATTGTAGTTGGCCTCCTCGATGGCCGCCCGCAGCGTGCAGACCGGCTCGGGTTCGCCGTCGCCGCCAACCCAGGCAAGGCAGGTACCGTCCAGCGAGTCATCTGGGTCGTCGGCGGTGGAGTCGACCGTGAAGGTGAGTTGGTCCGCATGCGCGGGTGGGGGCGATGTCACGCCGGGCGACGCCAGCAGCAGGCCGACGACCAGCGCCAGCGCAACAAGCATCAGCGGTCCTGAGAGCCACCAGTTGCGATGGCGGCTTTCCCCGGCGCGCAGCCAGGAACCTCCGTTCGAGTTGCCGCGCGTTGCCTCTCCTCTACGCATCGCTCTCCTCCTTTGCCGACTCCCTAGAGCCAGCGCCGACGGTCGCGGAGACCGTGCTCAAGCCACCTCCCGCTTCAGCGTGCGGGTGCCCAGTAACAGAAAGAACGCGGCAAAGGCCAGCAGAAGGAGCAGGTTGCCGGCCACACCGACATCAAGCAATCCCTGATCTCTGATCATCACATCGCGGAGGGCGTCGACGCTGTAGGTCATAGGCAGGAACCGGCCAACTACCCGCAGCGCCTCCGGCAACGTCTCAAAGGGAAAGAGCACGCCGCTGAGGACGAACTGGGGCACCATTACGAGAGGCAGCATCTGCATAGCCTGGTGCTCCGTCTTGGCGATGGACGAAAGCATGATCCCCAGATTAGTTGCTGCCAGGGCCGTGGCGACAACGAGTACAAACACCACGCCCAGGTTGCCTGCGTGATGAACCCGGAGAACGAGAAAGGCTATCACGAGGATAGCTGCCGCCTGGGCCAGGGCCATGGCGCTATATCCCAGTAGGTACCCCAGCATGAGTTCCATCCGGCGCAGCGCCGTCGCCATCAGACGCTCGAGGACGTGCATGATGCGGTCGCGCGTCAGATGCACCACGCTAACGGTGAAAATGGAGAGAAAGGCTGTGAAGGCAAGGAGGGGGGGCATCACGTGGTCAAGGGCGTCGTAGTCCTTGCCGCCGTAGACGTAGGTCGTGTCGAGCTCGATCGGCCCTTCGGGGGGGAGAGGCTCCGCACCGGTCGCGGCGCGGAACGCCTTCAACGGGGCGGTAGAGAGGGCGAACCCTATCTTCGCGAGTAGCTCCTCGTTCGCACCACGGTCATCCCCCACAAGCCCCAAGGCCACCGCCTGTTGCTCTCCACCGAGCACGCCGCGGGCAAATGCGTCATCGATGACCACGAAGCCTTCAGCCCGACCCTCACGCAGTGCATCCTCCGCAGCGTCGCGGCTGGAGGCGCGAAAGACCGTGA
>CAZGRF010000934.1:0-1525 GCA_964527825.1 uncultured Pirellulales bacterium | reverse complement strand
CTCTGCTATGTAGACGCGATGTCAAGGACGGTGTGTGCGGTATGGCGCAAGAGGTGATCGCCTGCATTCTGCTATTCGGTCGTGCACGCGTCGCCGAGCGTGCAGATCCAGTCTGCCTTTACGCCGGGGGCGGATCCAAACTTACTCGCGGTCGCGGCGTCGCTTGCGCAACCCCGGATCCAAGAGCTAAACGGTCGCGCCCCCTCGCGGGGGACCATTGCCTCTGGCCCTGTCCTTTTCGGGGCCGATCACCCATGCCATGTCCGCGTTGCGCGTTGCTCGTTGATCGACGGTCCTTGTCTTTTCCTCCACCGGCCTGGGCCGGTGCCAAACGGGCCTGCTCGCTACGTGGGGAGCGCCACGGGCGCGGCCCGCTGCGCCCGAAGCCCCACGTGCCACATCCAAACGGCCAGCCTCCTCATCAGCGCCACGATCGCGATCTTGTGCCGCTTGCCGGGCCCCTGGGCGATCCGTGCGTAGGCCTTCTGCACTTGCGCGCTGTGGCGCAGTGCTACCCAGGCGGCCTGGCACAGCACTTTGCGCACACGGAACGAGCCCTGCCGGGTGATGTGGCCCTTCCGCTCGCGCTCCCCGCTATCGTGACTGGACGGCACAAGCCCCACGTAGGCGGCGATCTGGCGGCGGTTGGAGAAGCGACTCAAGTCCCCCAGTTCCGTAAGGAACACCATCGCCACCAGCAATCCGATCCCGCAGCGGGACGTCAGTGCCCGCACCGGCTGGCGGTAGCGATCCTGGAGGGAAAGCTGCGCGATGAGCGTATCGAGCCGTGCCCTCTCCCGTTGGAGAAAAGCGGCCTGACGAAGAAGACTCAGCAGCCACTGCCCCGGGCCTGGCGGCAGGATACTCTGAGCCAGCTCCTCAGCCCACCGACACCAGCTGCGCGTCCAGCTGCCGCCGACCGAGCCCGGCCTGGTCACGTCCCACCGCGCCATGAGCGAGGCGACCTGGCTTCGCACACGCCCCAGCTTCTTGGCCACTTCCAGACGTCCTCGTACCACCTCCCGGTCCTCGAGCGTCTGCTGGTCCGGCACCCAGATCGCGGGCAGGCTGTTGCCGGCCAGAAGATGGGCACGCAGCAGTTCCAGCAGGTGCTCGGCATCGCGGGGGTCGGCCTTCTGTTTCTGGCCGCCAGCCGGCCGGGCGATCTTCGTCGGAGCCAGCACGTGGCACGTAAAGCCCGCCTGCTGAAGGTCCCGGCGGAGCCCGGTCCCCTGGTAAGACGCCTCATAGGCGCACACCACGCGTGCGTCCCCGTGCTGGCGAGACGCCCTGGCCAGCTTCTTCTGCAGCGCGCGCCTGCCGTTAGAAGTGTTGGGATAGGTCATTTGCTCGGGCTCGGCCCTGTCGGCCGCCCACTTCACAACCAGAGAATCACTGTGCGCGTCAACGCCGACGATGATATACTGACTCACGGCCAGTCCTCCCTTCGGGCGAACGGGTTAAGGAACGAACGAAAACGCAAACGGCTGTTCTTCCTTACCACCGTCCCGACTGCGAGGCAACT
>CAZGRF010000933.1:0-1528 GCA_964527825.1 uncultured Pirellulales bacterium | reverse complement strand
AAAGCTCGGGTGGTCCGCCTCGCCGGGACGGGTCGCGCGGAGCGCTCCAAGCCCGGCTTCGCCGGACCACCTCTCGCCGAAGCGCCAGCACTGACTCAAGACAGCCCGGCCGGCGATACAGGGGCCGAAAAGAACTCCGGCAGGCCGCTCTCTTCGCGTGCCTCGGTGACCGACTCCGATCCGTCGACTCGTTCCATTCGGGCGCACGAGAGCGGCCAGAGGAATCCCGAGGCGCGGCGGGTGTTGCACCTGGAACAGACGGCGCTCGAGTACGCCGTGGAGACAACCAACCGCGAGAGACGGGCGTGTGGAATCCGTGTGGTCGAAAAGCCGCCGATCGAATACTGGCGTAACAAGATGGAGTGTGACCTGGCTGATTGGATTGTGGTGTGCAGCAACGCGGCGGCGCGTTACTTCGTCAACGCCGGTTATCCTGCCGCCAAGATCCGCGTATTGCCGTGGGGCTTTGAAGCGCGTGAACGCGTGGCGCGGCCGACACGCGGACCGCTGCGGTTTTTGTTCGCCGCGACGAATCCGTTTCGCAAGGGTGTGCGCGTGCTGTTTGAAGCCTGGGACCGGGTGCGACCGGGGGGCGCCCAGCTCTGGTGCTACCTCGACGAAGAGGTCCTTCAGTCCACGCTTCTGGTGAAGTACCTAGTGCGGAACCCAGGCATCCAGGTTCATCCGCTGATCTCGTACGGGCGGTTTCTCGAGATCTGCCGGCAGGCGCACTGTCAGGTGCTGCCCTCATTCGTGGACGTCTTCTCGCTGACGGTGGCAGACAGCATGGGGCTCGGCAGTCCGGCGATAGTGTCCGAGGAAACCGGCTGTTCGCAGTTTATCCGGCACAAGGAGAACGGCTACGTCGTCAAGACCGGGTCGGTAGCGGAGTTGGCTGTGGCCATCGAGTGGTTTTGCGAGAGGCCGCGGCGGCTCCGGGGGCTGGAAGCCGAGGCCTACGAAACTGCGCGATCCAGACCCTGGTCGCTATTCCGGGACGAGTTCCTCGCGTTGACCGATTCCTGCCTGCCGGCGAGGGGCCGTGCATGAGGGCGCTGTTGGTGGGGCCGACGTTCCTGGAGTGGGACCTCGGAACCTACGTGGCGAGTCTGCTGCGCGAGAAGGGCATTGAGTGCTCGACGTTCGAATATTGGACACAGCCGGGCACACTGGAAGCGAACCACGCGCTGCTTGCCGAGATCGAACGCGTGCGTCCAGATGTGTTGTTCGGACTGAAGATGCAGAAGATCGCTCCGGAGACGGTGCGTGAAGTTCGGCGGCGTGGCGTGTTCTGCCTGCTGTGGTACGTGGACTGCGACGACACTAGGCCGCCGGCGTGGATGCGCCGCTTGGTGCGAGAAGTGGATCTGATCGCGGTGACAGCGAAAGGCATGGTTCCGGAGTATCAGGCCCTGACGCCGAGCCCGGTCTACTGGGTTTACGAGGGTGTGCATCTGCCGGCGTTTCCGTTGAGAAAGCCGGGAGAACTGCGCGTGCCGGCTCTCTATCAATCCGAAGTGGCATTTGT
>CAZGRF010000932.1:0-1529 GCA_964527825.1 uncultured Pirellulales bacterium | reverse complement strand
CTCGACACCGCCCACGAGCTTGGGGTCCCGGTGCCTTTGGCCAGCGGAGTGATGGAGATCATGCAGGCCCTGAAGGTTGACGGCAAGGCCGGCGACGACCACGGCGGCATTATTCAATTCTATGAGAAACTGGCGAAGGTGCAGGTAAGACGCCAGAAATGATGTCAGCTACAGCGTCGCGACTTGACCTTTCCTGAAAGGGTCCGTTTCGTGCTCCTGATCATCCTTCTGCTTGTCAGCGTGGCGTTCATCGTCATCTCGACGTGCAAGTTCCAGTTGCACCCGTTTCTGGCGCTGCTGTTCGCGGCGGTAGGATTCGGGTTGTGTGCCCGGATGCCGCTGGGCGATATCGTGGCGTCGATCAATCAGGGATTCGGAGACACGCTCGGTAGCATTGGCATCGTCATTATCGCGGGTGTCATCATCGGGACGTTCCTCGAACATTCCGGCGGTGCCTATGCGATGGCCGAGATGATCCTGAAGGTCATCGGCGAGAAGCATGTGCCCTTGGCCATGTCGATTATCGGATATTTCGTTTCGATCCCGGTGTTTGCCGATTCAGGGTTTGTCATCCTGACGCCGTTGAACAGGGCGCTATCCAAAGAGGCCAAGATATCCTTGGCCGCTTCGGCAATCGCTTTGGCCACCGGCCTGACCGCGACACATTGCCTCGTGCCGCCGACGCCCGGGCCGATTGCCGCCGCCGGTATACTCGGGGCGGATTTGGGGCTTGTCATTCTTCTGGGAGTGGTCGTCAGCTCCGTTGCTGTTGTTGTCGGCTGGCTGTTCGCGACAAAGGTCGCTGCAAGAGTATACATCGACCCGGCCCCTGAAGTCTCCGAAGCTGATGTCAGGGCCAAGCTCAAAGATGCGCCGTCGGCTTTCAAGGCATTTACGCCGATTGTCGTTCCCATCGTGCTCATCGTCATCAAGTCGATCTCTGACTATCCCAAGGCCGAGAATGGTCCCTGGCAGAGGATGGTTGGAACCATCGCAGGTGTTACCGGCGCGCCAGCGCTGGAACTGCTCAAGAGCGTTGTCGGCTTCATCGGTGAGCCCGTCATTGCCTTGCTGATTGGCGTCCTTCTGGCCTTTCTGCTTCCCAAGAAACTCAATAGGGCGATGCTTTCCACCACCGGCTGGGTGGGGCAGGCCTTGCTCAATGCGGCCTTGATCATCATGGTCACCGGAGCCGGCGGGGCTTTCGGCAAAGTCCTGCGGAATTCTCCCCTGGCTAATGTGCTCGGCGAGTCCCTCTCCCATGCCAACCTGGGCATCTGGCTGCCGTTCGTTATCGCCGCGGCGTTGAAAAGCGCACAGGGATCATCAACCGTCGCCCTGATTACAACGTCGTCTCTGATGGCCCCGCTGATGACACCTCTGGGGTTCGAGACGACAATGGCCAAGGCCCTGGCCGTGCTTTCTATCGGCGCCGGCTCGATGGTGGTTTCTCATGCCAATGACAGTTTCTTCTGGGTCGTCACGCAGATGACCAAGATGGACGTCAAGACGGGCTACAAGCTCCACAC
>CAZGRF010000931.1:0-1530 GCA_964527825.1 uncultured Pirellulales bacterium | reverse complement strand
TGCGACCTGTCGGTCGGCGTCCCTTGTCTACCACCAACTGGTGAAAGGAGGTACAGATCATGGTACGGAAAGCTGAATTCGAGTGCCCGTGTTGTGGAGGGTCTGTGCGGGCTTGGTATCAATCCAACGCCGCCGCCGTAACCTGCCCGATCTGCCGGAGAGACATCGATATCCGGGAATCAAGCGGGAGTGGGGCGGACAGACCGCATCACGGGGATATCCTCGAAAAGGTGTGGCTGCTGCATGGTGTCTGGTCATAGTGACCTCCGGGGCGGAGGATCGGCCTTGGGACGTTGATGTCCCGCGCCGAGAGGGTCCGGAAGGCCATTCCGAGAAGGACTGCGGGGAGAATTACATGGTCTCCACAATGGAATGAATTGGCATTGGATGTTATAATGAGAAACGATTCGGCCGGTGCGGCATGGATCGATTTGAAGCTCGGGCGGGCGGTTTGCACATGGCGTTCGGCCACGAGAGCCAAAGTGCAGAGGTCGCGCGCGAGCAGGCCGATGTGCGGACGGAGCTTGCCACATACAGGTGACCTGGGAAGTCTTTCATTTTGGAGAGGTAGGACAATGTACGGACCAAGTCTTGCGGCAGGTCGTGCGGGCAAGATGGGTCCTGGCCTGTGTCATCTCACTGTGGTCAGTCTCGTCTTTGTGTTCTCATGTCCGACCCTGGTGACGGCCGCAGGCGAGATTTCGGGCGTTCGATTCAGCTATGCGCCCTTTCTGAAAGCAGCCTCCAGGACACTCCAACTCTGGGTCCAGTCTGTGAATGCCCAAACGGGACAAGTGGTACTCAACGGCGTGGACACGCGGTCGGTGATGGGAGCCTTCACATGGGACTTTGGCGATGGGACCACGGGCAAAGGCTGGTTTCCCCAGGAGCACGCCTACGCCGACACCGACCGCAACTATGTCGTGAACGTGACGTCCCATTACACGGGTGGGAGCGTCGATCGCACCGAGGTGTTGGTGCGCTTCGTGGGACCGTCTGTCAATCCGCTCGCTGTGCCGGATGATATAGCCGTGACCATTCCGGACAGCAACGGCGTCCTAACTAGTCGCATGCCTGCCTACGGTCCCTCTGCGCGGCTCATGCCCATGCAAGCCCATTGCTTCGAGGTCATTCCGCGCGACGTCATTGAGTATGTGTTGTCCTTAGCTGCCGTCATCCAGATCGACTTTGCCAACCGCGACGTCCTATTCCCGGATGGCAGCTTCAACCAGATTGTGCTGTGGGACCCCGCGCTGCAAGGAGGCGGCATGTATTCTCTCTGGTTCACAACACCCGTGAGCTTCGCGGCCTCTTGTGAGGCCATGCAGGGAAACATCGCCTACTCCAGCTTCTTCCACGAAATGGGACATAATGTGACGTTGAACTTCCCCTGCGACTACCACTATGGGGGCAAGATCGATGGAAACGCCAACGCCATCTACTCGGAGACCATGGCGCAGATATTCCAGCATGCGACGGCCTATGAGATGCTGAACCATGCAGACGCTTACGGGCTCAGCGAGGACCTTG
>CAZGRF010000930.1:0-1536 GCA_964527825.1 uncultured Pirellulales bacterium | reverse complement strand
TTGCGAAAGTAGTTTGTCATCAGTGCGACTTCATCACCGGTTAGGCTGCTGGCATAGAGTCTGCTCATCCAGATCTCCGGCTTGCAGTCCCCCTCAGCAGGAGAGTTCTCATCCAACAGGCCGTTTCCATCGGTGTCATCCCACTGGCTGTCCATGTCCCGAAGGAACAAGTCGACCGGGCTCCCCGTCCCTAATCCCGCTTGGACTTCGACCCAGCCTGCTGGCAACTCACCGATCAGGATACAGCCGACCATTCCCTGCGCGTGCTCATTCCTGAGCAGGTCTCGGAGTTGTCTGGCGGCCTCCAACTCACGGAGGAAATCCTCTGTCGTCCATTGGGCTGAGTTTGACTTGTCACTCACGCCACCCTCGGCGGTATAGACCACAAGTTGCCAGCCATCGGATTCCAGGTCTGCAACGTACGTGTCGATGGAGTCCTTGATCCGCCCGTACAGGGTTGTATTCACGAAGACGCCGAACGACCTCCCCTCGCCGATAGTCCCGCCGCCCACACTCTGACCGTTCGTGTCCTGTACCGGTTGGGTTCGATACCGCCATTGGTAGCTGAAGGGCAATCGCGTGATTTCTCCGGCAGCACCTGCGGACATGCCTGCAAGCAGAAACGCGGATACGGTCAGATGGATCGCTCGATTTGCGCGCTGCATAGTTGCTCCTCCTTTCAATGGCCTCTGTTTCGAATACCAGCATAGCAAATCGTCACCACAAAGGCAAGGAAAGATGGGGATCTGCGGCATAGAGAGCCAGTAATCGAGAGTCTCAAGCGCATCGTGCGTGTGGCTCCACGATCCTGTCGAACGCAGAATCATCTCCCCGGCGGAATCGCTCCACCAGGGCCTGCTCCTCAAGTCGGTCCGCCATGGCTGCTATATTAGACTCGCACCCCAGCCGGGGCTTACAGAGAATTGGTGGGGTGACACAAAATGGGACTTTCTTGGCGGGCCCATGAAAAAGGCCCGGCAGCGTACCGGGCCTTCCATATGAGGTAAACCGTGTGAGTTTCTATGGCTTGGGTTTGAGGCCGGCGGCCTTCTGTAGTCGCTCGACCATGTCGGTCTTCTCCCAGGTGAAGTCGGGCAAATCTCGGCCAAAGTGGCCGCCGTGGGCGGTCTGGGCAAAGATCGGTCTGGCCATCTTCAAATGGTCCACCATGGCCTTGGGAGTGAGCGGGAAGATGTCTCTGGCGATCTTGCTGATCTTCTGTTCGCTGACGCGGGCCGTGCCCTCGGTGTTGACCAGCACCGAGATCGGCTCGGCCACGCCGATGGCGTAAGAAAGCTGGACTTCGCAGCGGTCGGCCAGGCCGGCCGCAACGATGTTCTTGGCGACGTAGCGGGCCATGTAGGAAGCAGTCCGGTCCACCTTGGTTGGATCCTTGCCGCTGAAGGCACCGCCGCCGTGACGTCCCCATCCGCCGTAGGTGTCCACAATGATCTTGCGTCCGGTCAAACCACAATCCCCCTTTGGGCCGCCGATCTCGAAGCGGCCCGTGGGATTGACGTGAAACTTAGTGTGTTT
>CAZGRF010000929.1:381-1537 GCA_964527825.1 uncultured Pirellulales bacterium | reverse complement strand
GAGGCCGGCTATTCGGAGATTGCCGAACAGGCCGCCTCCGGCACCGGTTGCGCCAACGAGTACGGGCAGGACTTCGAAAAGGTCGTCGCCGCGTGGCAGAGTCATGGGTTGCAGTATAATACCGGCATACAAGGGCGCTTCCACAGCGTCAGTGACCGCGTGGCCAATGAAATCGCCGAGCACGACCTCGACGAGCTCTGCCGGGCACTGACGCATCTTTCTCAGCGCGAGAAGGACTATTTACGAGTCCCGTCCCTCCAGAACGGTCAGTCCTGGCAAGCGGCCACCGAGACCTTCCACGAACGTCTGGACGCCAGTGCGTGCGATGCCGAGACCCGGCAACGTTTGACCCAGACGCTAACACGATACGAGAAACTCCAGCAGGAGTATCTCGAAGCCAACTCCGGGAAACCGCGGGGTAAAGCCAAATCGGAAGAATCCGAAACCAAAGCCGCAACGCTCGCGAAACTCCGCAAACAGATCGACGAGGTGACCGGCGAGGCGGAGCGGGAGATTGCCCGCGCCAACGTCCCCCAAGCCGGCAGGCTCCTGCTGGCCATTCAGTCTTCCGAAAAGGACTATCTTCTGCACCACAAGCAACGATACGCCATAAGAACGCACGAAGCGATCGACAAGCTCTCGGAAACGATTGAACAATCGAAGGTCGATCCAAAATGTGTTCAGAAAATCCAGGCAGGACTACAGGAATACAAAACGGCCTTCGACGCGCTGGTGGCCGAAGATCAGGTCATCAAGGTCGGCATTCGCCAGATGCGGAAAACCATCCATAAGCTGGAACCCATCATCTGGAAGTTGGCTGATCAGGCACAAAGGCTGACGGTCGAGAAGACCGAAGCCGCAGAGGCCCGGGTCTGGTTCCTTACGAAGGTCGCCATGCTGGCGGGCGTGTTCAGCGGACTGGTGGCCCTTGGCCTGGCCTTTGTGCTTCCGCGGACGGTTATCGGGCCGATCCAGAAATGCACGGCCTTTGCCCAAACCATCGCCGGAGGCAACCTCGGCGACACCCTCCACGTCGACCGGAAGGACGAAATGGGCCGGCTGGCGGCCGCGTTGAATCAGATGGCCGGAAATCTCCTCAAGATGATGCGGGACATCAAGGACGCAGCGCAGCGCGAGAAGGCCGCCCAAGCCGCAC
>CAZGRF010000929.1:0-371 GCA_964527825.1 uncultured Pirellulales bacterium | reverse complement strand
CAGGCGGAAGAAAAACGCCGCCAGGCCGAAGCCGAACAGCGCCGCCAGGCCGAGGTCGCCCGGCAACAACAGCAGCTTATGCAAGAGGAGCACCGACGCGAGCAGGAAACGGCCGAAGCCGAGCGGCGCCATGCCGCCTATCAGCAGCAACAGGCCCAAATCCTCCGCGGCAAAGTGGACCATTTGCTCGAGGTCGTCGCCGCGGCGGCCGAAGGCGACTTGACCCGGGAGATCCAGGTCGAAGGAAACGAGCCCATCGACGAACTGGCCGGCGCCATACAAAAAATGTTCTACGAGTTGTCCTCGATCATCGCCGAGGTAACTCAAAGCACCGAGCAGTTTACCGAAGGATCACTCATTATCGCGCAGAG
>CAZGRF010000928.1:0-1539 GCA_964527825.1 uncultured Pirellulales bacterium | reverse complement strand
AGGTGGACGTCGAGGCGGTGGTGAAGTACTTCGAGGACCTGTACCGCTCCGACAGCAGTGTCTCGGTGGCGAAGCTGATCGTGACGAAGCCGCGTCGGGAGCGGACGCTGGAGATGAAGATTTGGACCCGCGGGGAGGAGCGGGCCTTGATCGTGATCGAGTCTCCCGCGCGGGAGAAGGGGACAGCCACGCTGAAGGTCGATAAGAATCTCTGGAATTATCTGCCGCGGATCAAGCGGACGATTCGCATCCCACCTTCGATGATGCTCGCCTCGTGGATGGGCAGTGACTTTACCAACGACGATCTGGTCAGGGAGTCGTCGTATTCGAAGGACTATGTCTACGAACTCGTCGGTCATTCCGAGGAGCCCGTGGGCTGGCACGTGCGGTTCACGGCCAAGCCGGACATCGTCGGCTTGTGGAACCGTTTCGAGCTGGTCCTCTCCGAGGATGCGCGCATTCCGCTGAAGGCCGAGTACTACGACCGCAAGGACCGCCTGGCCCGGACGATAACGTGGTCCGACGTCAGGGTCTTTGACGGCAAGCGCATCCCGTCCCGGATGGTCCTGATTCCGGAAGACCAGGAAGGGCAGAAGACGGAAATGATCTATAGCGACATCGATTTCAATGTCACCGTGCCGGAATCGACGTTCAGCCTCTCGAACTTGGAACAGGTCCGGTAAGGATGTGAGGCGCCATGCAGTTCAGCACCTTCAAAATCGGGTGGCGCAATCTGGGGCGCAACAAGAAGCGCACGGCCTTGGCGCTGCTGGCCATCGGCGTGGGGCAGTTCGCCTTGCTCGCCAGCAACGGATTAATGCGCGGCTATGCGGACAACATTCGTCTGGCGATTACCGGGCCGATGATCGGTCACGTGCAAATCCACGAGCCCAAGTGGCGCGAGGAGCGGGCGCTGGACCTCTACATCCCCGACCTTGCCGATATCATGGCCGTAGTGCGCTCCGACCCGGCCGTCCGAAGTGCGGCCGCACGCATCTATGCTCCCGCATTGGTCGCGCCCAAGGAAGATGCCTTCATCGCGACGGTAGTTGGGATTGACGTGAAGGTCGAGTCCGAGCCGTATGGCTTGCTGTCGGGTCTGAGCGAGCCGCTCAAAGACAAGCAGGTGTTGTTGGGCCACCGCCTGGCGAAGAAGATCGCGGCCGAGCCGGGGATGGAGATTGCGGTGGTGGGCCAGGCGGCTGACGGGTCGCTGGCCAACGATCTGTACGTCGTTCAGGATATCATTCGCTCGCCCGCCGATCTGATCAACCAGATGGGTGTGGTCATGTCACTCGCCGACGCCCAGCGGCTGCTGGTCATGCCCGACCAGGCCCATGAGATCGTTATCCGCGCTGCGCACTCGGGCGAGACGGAAGGCATCGTGCAGCGGCTGTCCCAGAAGCCCGCTCTGGCCGGCTTGGAGGTCAGCTCGTGGCAGGATATCGTCCCCGAGTTGGTGGTCATCCTCAAGACCTCCGATTGGGTCGGCTATTTCGTCGTGGTCATCGTGTTCATCGCGGCGGTGGCCGGCATCGC
>CAZGRF010000927.1:0-1541 GCA_964527825.1 uncultured Pirellulales bacterium | reverse complement strand
GTCTTCCGCTTGACCGACGACTTCAATGCCCATCTCCGCACTCAGACGGAAGTCCAGGGCTTCTCGCAAGAGCCTATGGTCGTCCACGATGAGTACTCTGATTTCCATCGTTGCCTTTACCCAGCGGTTAACCGAGAAAAATCCTCAAGCACCTGTAGAAAGTGAACGGGTTCCAGTCTCTGACTTTGAGTCTGGGCAGCTCATACGGGCAGGTCGCTCCGGCGATGCTGACGGTGTCAGAACAGGCGTGACATGACAAGGTGAATCCGAAATCCTTCAATATCCTCTTCGTCGTCGCCGTAGGGCCGTCTTCGTACCCAAACGGATAGGAGAAATACTCGATCTTGTGCCCGAGGATCTCCTCCAGGGCCTGCTTGTTGCGCCCAATCTCGCACACCTGATCCCCTTCCGGCAGGGAGGAGAGTCTCACACAACTGTGCGTGTGTCCGCCGATGGTGATCAATTCTCCCTCATCCAGTTCGCTGATCTCCTGTGCGTTGAGTGTTACATGGCCATCGCACTCATCACTCGGACGATCCAAGAACCGGGCGATCTCGGCGATGATTTCCCTCTGCCTCGAGGGAGCCTTGTCCGACAGCATAGTGTACAGGTCGTCGAATGCCTGGAACCTGTTGTGCTGGCTCGCCAGAGGCCAGCAACGTGTCTCCCCGTCTACCTCCATCACCAGTGGATCGTGAGGATTGCCGGCAACAAGGACGTCCTCCAACACATCCCACCAGAATCGCGTTCGCTCGACAAGGTGGACCGATGGGAGGAAGACCGTGGCAGGGATATCATACCTTTCCAGCACGTCCTTGGCCGTGTACAAGACATCTGAGTACCCTCCGTCGAACGTCACCGCGACGGTGCCGGCTCGAAAAGGTGTCGCTGACTCCAGGTGCTGCTTCAACTCATTCATCGATATGACGTTGAAGCACGTCGCCAGGTACTCCATCTGCCGCTCGAAATTGTACGGTTGGACCGCGAGCCTCAGGGGATCGTGCACCAACAGGGCCACTCGATGGTACTGAAGGATGAGGCATTCCTTGACCTCGCAGCGCCCTCTCGCCGCTCCGATACTCGCCAAACGCTGGGACAAAAGACTGGGCATTCTCTGTTCTCCAGGATGGGTGACGACCCACCCCCCAATACGACCGGGGCTACCCCCAGACGGTCCTTCGTCAACGGCTCGCGCGTCGTGCGGATCGCCACCCTGGAACCAAACTGCTTCTTAATGGTATCGGCCACGCCAAGGGCAGAGGGACACCGCGGAACGCTTGACTTAAGGCTGCCGATTGCTATTTCTGCTGCGCGAAAATCCGCGCGCGGACCCAGCCGACTGCTGGCCCGTTACCAGCTTTTTGCGGGGGATAGGGCCTCATACGCGCGCTCAGAAATCCAGAGAGGTCAGTCCCTCTCGAATCGCGCATTTGACTAGGTCGGCGACGCTGGAGATGCCCAACTTGTTCATGATCTGACGACGCTTGGCATCGATGGTTTTGGGGCTTGCGTGCAGGCGCCTGGCAATTTCTTTGATCGTT
>CAZGRF010000926.1:0-1541 GCA_964527825.1 uncultured Pirellulales bacterium | reverse complement strand
GGCCGTGATCTCGAAGCCCTCCACGCGGATGTAACTCGCCTCCAGGTCGAAGCCGGCCACAGTAACCGATCGCCGGGGCATCGCCACGAAGGCGACAGGTTTGCCCTCCGTACCGCCGGCCTTCACCTTGATTCGTTCGTCATACTTGCCTGCCATGACGTAAACAGTGTCGCCCGGCTGGGCCGTGTCGGCAGCGTGCTGCACGGTCTTGAAGGGCTGCTCCTCAGTTCCCGAATTCGTGTCGGCCGCACCGGGGGCCGCCTGGTCAACCACGTACATGGCCGGCTGAGCGTGCCCAATAGTGACATCGTCAATAGTGCCGGCGATTGTGGGCTCGACGCCCAGCAACGTGCCTGCGCAAACAAAGGCCTGGATTGCGATTAAGCAGATAAGTGTTTGGTGTTTCATATAGCTATGGCTCCCTGTGTCAGAGGATCTTGGTCGCGCACTTAACGTATCGATACAGACAAGGTGCGCCCCTGAGATCGGTTGTCAATCATGCTTCTCCTTCCACCCATCAGTCGGTGCCTGGAGCGTCGGGCGGTGCTTCGCCCACATCTCGTTGACGAAGGCGTCCCAAGCCTGGCCCTGGCGCGACCAATCTTTGTCGTGGTCCCGGCCGGTCGTTTCCTTGATGGTTTTTACGAAAGCGGCGTCGTCTTCATACATCCAGCGGTCAACGTAATCGAAAAAGGCGTTGTGGCCCCAGGTCTGCTCGACCTGCATGAGCCGCAGACTCAGGGCCTGCGCCACCCAGCCAACGCTCGTGCAGCACCGTCGGTAGCTCTCGCTTGTGTTCTGGCCGTCCTTCCATTGCGAAGGCGGCGTATGCTCATAAGGCCCCCAGCCGCTGCCTCGCGACCGGCCCTCACCAGTCGCCGCGTCGATCCCCGAATGCCCGGCAAACACGACCACGGCCCCGGTCCAGCAATCGCCGTAGGCGGTCTGCTCATCTTCGCCGAAACTAACCTTCGGATAGGACAAGCTGATGCCGGCCAGCTCATCATCGCCCAGAAGAAGTCCGGCAAAGACGATGGGTAGTTTACGCCCGCTGCCGTGTCCGCCCCAGCCCGTCCAGCCGGGATGGCCCGCACGGATCATACCGCCCAGGTCGATGCCGATTTGAACGAAGTTCAAGAGGAGCAGCTCTTTCTGCTGCGGCTTAAGATCGGTGCACAGTAACAATGCGGAGATGCCGACCACCCGCCCGTACTCCAGGCCGTACTGAGGCATGTTCTCCACAGGCTCTTCGAAGCCAAAAAAGCACGTTCCCACCCAGGGCCGTTGGGTAAAGCGGATATACTGCCGGACATTAGGTATGCTCTTAGTTGCGGCGGCCACCGGTAACAAGTCCCGCTTGAGGTTCCGGGCCAGGTATATTCTCTGCCGGCGGTCGCAGAAGCCCGGCCGGAAGGCGTCCGGCGGCTGCGGCTCGCCCATGCAGGTCAGAACCGCCGCTGTGCGGATCGGGCTGCTGTCATCCACACCACGCTCGATCTTGTTTCGCAATTGGGCACCGAGCACCAGATTCTTGGGCATGC
>CAZGRF010000925.1:0-1541 GCA_964527825.1 uncultured Pirellulales bacterium | reverse complement strand
GAGTTTCCAATGATCGTAAAAGCGTCAGCTGATAGATGTAGAGCGATGTAGGCAAAATGGTGTTTCCTGCAAAACTTGATGACAGCTCCCCCCTCCCCAGGCACGTCGGACTCGAATGTCATCCCACGGGCGCGGTCGCTCAGGGCGCCGACGGGATCAGGAGCACAAGAGCGGTAATCGTTCCTCGTGAGCAACCCGCATGGTCATGCGCCTTTCAGCAACGCATCCGCCACTCCCATCCAGAGGCGATAGTTCTCGAAGAGCACCTTCCCGATGAACTGCTTCACGCGAGCGATCACCCGCTTGGCCACGGCCGGACGGGCCAGCAACCAGTACGCCTGAATGCCATACGCCAATGTCGAGAAGAAGGTCATGCGCCGAATAGACCGCCAGTTTCGCACACGGAAGTCCTCCACCCCAGTGACCTGTTTCCAGCATCGTATTCCCTCCTCAATTCCCCACCGACGGAGAAACGAAAGGACTATCCGCTCGGCCTGTTTGGGGCCTCTGATTTTGTAGTTCACGAGCAGCACCATGTCCTCGCGCAGGCCGGTGATGACAATCATCCAGAAACGGCCGGGGAGGTCGGGCAGACGAACCGGCACGAAGTTGAAGGAGACCGGCCAGTGCCTCACCTCATGGGTCTTCTTGTCGACATACGGCACCGTGGTGTCGAAGGGCTTGCGCAGGCCGGCGGCGAGGTCGCTCATCAGCATGGTAACGCCGGTTTCGAGGATGACGTTGCGGGTCTGGAGCTGCCGGACGACCCAGCGATGAATCCCGGAATCCCGGAGGATGGTGTAGAAGTCGGCGGCGTCGAAGCCGCGGTCGAAGAGCCAAACGGCGCGCTTGCCGACGTGCCTGAGCACGGTATCGATGGCGCGGCCGACGATGTCGTACCAGCCGGTGTACTCGGGACAGACGGTGGAGAAGATTTGCTGCCACAAGGGGAGCGTCCTGTGCTGGTGATCGGTGGCTTCGATTTGAATGGTGTTGAAGCCAGGCCCCATCCATTTTCTCGGGTCGCTGGCGTCTCGGACAGTAGCCAAATTATCGAAGGCCTTGCCGTGGAGCTTGAAGATGTCGGAGAAGTCGACGGCGACAAAGGGCATCCTGTTCGCAACCGGTGCGACGAAGCGAATCCACGCCACCCTGAGCTGGTCCAGCCCGGAGGTAATTTTGGAGAGGCCGCGGTAGAACGGCTGTGTGAGCTCCCTGAGGGAGCCATCACCTCCCTTGGCTCTGGCGATGTCGCTGACCTTGCAGCTCCCGTTGACGGAGATGCCGGTGACGACATCCACGGCGAGTGCGCGCTCCTCATTGGAGAGGGCGGCGATTTTAGCCAATTTCTGGACAAACGAGCGTATTCGTCTGAAAGTAATACCCATCAGACACCTCCTTTCGCCTGTTCAGTCGCGACTATTTGTTTACACCAACCAGCATGCCTGGCAGGCGGAAGGTTTTGCAATTTTTCGGCTTTTCTGCTGCCCGATCAGGCAGCGTGCGAGTTCAGCTCAGATGGGGGATATTGGAAACTCCAA
>CAZGRF010000924.1:0-1543 GCA_964527825.1 uncultured Pirellulales bacterium | reverse complement strand
CAGGACTATGTTGGCGTTCACCATTGTGCCGAATGACGGAGCATCCTCGATTTGCGCGGCAGAAATGTCGAGAACTTCTGAGACCTGGTCCACGATGATTCCCATCAGTTTTCTCTTGAGCTCCACCACAATGATGCAGGTCTCGGGAGTGTAGGAGGTTTCCTCCATTCCGAGCTTGAGGCGCAGGTCAACAGCCGGGATCATCTGCCCACGCAGATTCACGAATCCTTTGACATAAGGGGGCAGTTGAGGTGCCGCTGTGATGTTCATAAGGCCATTGATCTCACGGACGCTGAGAATTCCCAAGCCGTACTCTTCTCCTGCTAGAACAAAGGTCAGATACTTGCCGGCCTTGGTCTTGCGCGGAGTTGCCCCGGGGGTGCCCGAGGATGATGCTCGGCTTCCCATTCGCTGTTCTCCTGTCTTGTCGATGGATGAGGCTGGTTCCCAGCGCTCGCCGTTTGCCGCGATGCAAGCGATCTTGTCAATCGCACTAACCGCAGGCATCCTCCAACCGAGGTGTTGCAGCGTGTGCTATGGAGAACCCCCCGGAGAGTTACAGCAATTCATGTGCCCGCCTCCGTGAGGCCACCTTGCGGAGCGTGCAAACAGGCATTACCCTATGTTTATCATCTAATTAGACAAGAAGTGCGTGTAGGGTAAGTGCTCGCTTGACAGGTAAAAGAGAACAGAGGAGGAGAGGCACAATTTACCGGATTTCGAAGCAGGAGATGGCCAGACATTGAAGAGCTGTTGACTGGCACTGGTTGCTTTCAAAGGGAGCGTGGCACGGTCTGGGGCAGTTGGAGGTTGACAACAGGAACGGACAAAGCTTCTGCCCTACTTGAGAAGAATCATCTTTCGAGTAAGGCATCCTTGAGGACACGAGAGGGTACAGAGGTAGATACCGCTGCTCCACCCGGCAGCGTCAAGAGCAACGCGGTAGTCGCCGGGCGAGAGCTGTTCGTGAACCAAAACACACCGCTCATGACCCAACAGGTCTGTGATACGCAGGGTCGCAAGGCCGGGTCTCGAGACGGAGAAGCAGATGGTCGTCACTTCATTGAACGGATTCGGATAGTTCTGCGATAGGCTGAAGGTCAAATCTACTGGGCGCCTCGTCGGCGGACTCGCAGCCCCATGAGCGACCACAATCGGCGCACGGGCATAGAGCTGGATGGAATTGACCGGATCATCCACGCGGGCATACGGCCACAGGTGCCGACCGTTCGGGAACTGGGCCACAATCCATCGTAAGGTGTCCGGCCCGCTGTCTTCGGAAATGCCCGCACCACCGGGAATGACATAGCCGTCGAAACCCAGGCTGTCCGTATCGTAATAAAGATAGATGACCGCATCGTCCTCGACATCTTCCACACTCCACTGCAGAAGATAGCTTTGGTCAGCCGTGTCCGGCTCCAGTCCGGGCCGGATCCAGGAGAATTGCGGCGGGAAGTTCGGCTCATCTACATGAAAAGTCGAGTCAATCAAGTTGTTGTCTTCGTAAGTCTCCTCGACATCGTTCATCGGGTCGAGCTCAAAT
>CAZGRF010000923.1:0-1545 GCA_964527825.1 uncultured Pirellulales bacterium | reverse complement strand
GGGGACGCCGAGGAGGGGCGCCCGGGATGCAGGACGGCCATCACCGACATCACCGAGCGCACACGGGCGGACGAAGGATTAAGACGAGCCTTGACAGAACTAGGGCGATCCAACGACGAACTGGAGGCCTTTGCCTACACAGCCTCGCATGACCTGAAGGCCCCACTGATTACGATTGCGGGCTTCCTGGGGATGCTGACGCGGCACGCCGAGGACGGCAATATTGAACGAATGAAATCGGACATCGATCACGTCACCAGGGCAGCCCGGAAGATGGAGCAACTGCTGGTCGACCTGCTGGAGCTGTCGCGGATTGGCCGCGTCGTCGGGGACTGTGAGAAGGTACCGCTGGAGGGGGTCGCCCGGGAAGCGGCGGAACTCCTCAGTGGGCAGATAACCGAACGGGGGGTACGCGTCGAGACCCGCCCCGGCCTCCCGGTTGTTTTGGGCCAACGCACCCGGCTCGCCGAGTTGCTCACGAATCTGCTGGGCAACGCGGTCAAGTTCATGGGAGATCAGGCCGAGCCGCGCGTGGAAATCGGAGTGAGGCGCGACGGCGACGAAACGGTCTGCTACGTCCGAGACAATGGCATTGGCATTGATTCCCGATACAAGGACAAGGTCTTCGGCCTGTTCACCCAACTGGACCGCACAGAGCGCGGGACGGGGATCGGGCTGGCGGTAGCCAAGCGTATCGTCGAGACGCATGGCGGGCGCATCTGGGTCGAATCGGAAGGGCCCGGCAAGGGCAGCACCTTCTGCTTCACGCTGCCGCAAGAGAAGCTTATCGGTGAGGGGGAGCGAGAGAATGGACACCCAGCCTTTGACCGTGTTGCTGGTTGAGGATGACCCCGATCATGCCGAACTGGTGACCTTCGCCCTCCAAGATCAGCAGGTGGCCAACACAGTCTACCACGTGCCGGATGGACAGGCGGCGCTTGACTATCTGTTCCGACGCGGCGACTACGCCGAGCCGGATAAGAGCCCCCGCCCGCACTTAATTCTGCTGGACCTGCGGCTGCCGAAGGTCGACGGCCTGGAAGTGCTCAAGGAGATCAAGACGTGTCAGGACGAGGAGCTGCGGCGGATTCCGGTCGTTGTCCTGACCTCCTCTGAGGCCCAAAAGGACACCGCCGCCGCCTACGACTATCGGGCAAACAGCTACGTCGTCAAGCCGGTGGACTTTGCGAAATTCCAACAGCTCGTGGCGGATCTGAGCTTCTACTGGCTGGTCTGGAATCGCCTGGCGGCCTGATTGGGAATGGCGTCGTTGGTGGCGCCGATGGGGACGGACACGTCAGTGGCCACATCCGCAGCATCGGAACCGTTGGTGAACGCGGGCGACTGTTCGAGAAAACATTAGCTCGGGGGACAGCATACTCAATTCGACGTTCCCACCGTTTGAAACTCCTCCGATGAGGCGAGGTCAGGCCAAAGGCAAACAAGCCCTTGGCCTCTTGTCTTGCGCGAGCGCAAAGCTTGCATCGACCGCCGAACCCGCGAGCGCAACAGGTTGTGGAACGCGATCTGACGGCCACGGTATGC
>CAZGRF010000922.1:1285-1547 GCA_964527825.1 uncultured Pirellulales bacterium | reverse complement strand
ATTCCGACGTACCGGTCATCGCGACGGACGGGGGCAAAGTGCAGCAGATTCTTTACAACTTCATGAGCAACGCGGTGAAGTTCACACCGTCGCGGGGCCGGATTGAGATTGTGGCGAGCCTGCTGGATGACAAGGCGGTGCGCATCGCGGTCAGCGACACGGGCTGCGGCATTGCAGACGCCGACAAGGAAGAGATCTTCGACAAGTTCCGACAGGTAGACGGTTCTCTGACACGGGAAACGCCCGGCAGCGGACTGGGCCT
>CAZGRF010000922.1:0-1275 GCA_964527825.1 uncultured Pirellulales bacterium | reverse complement strand
GCAAGGAACTGGCGAGCATGTTAGCCGGATCGATTGGTATGCACAGCGAGGTTGGAGCCGGCTCGACCTTCTGGCTCGATATCCCGGTTCAATTGCGAACGGATGCTGCCGCTGATCCGCTATCTGAGATCCGAAAGGCTTCGAGGGAGTGACACATGCAAACAAGACAACACCGGAAACACGGTCTTGGCGGCAAGCATGAATCCGCTAGACCCTGCTGGACCCATGTCACGTCGCATGCGATATTGCTTCTGACTCTGGCGTTCTCACTTCCGGCCTGCGCCGGAGCCTCGCGTCAGACCCATCCGTTCTCGGTCCACGATATGCTGGCGATGGATCGGATCGCAGACCCGCAGGTCTCACCCGACGGTCGATGCGTGGTCTTCGTGGTCCGCCAGACCGATCTCGAAGCCGACAAAGGACGGACGGACCTTTGGCTGGTCGAGACGGACGGAACCGGCCTGCGCCGCCTGACGTCGCATCCAGACTCCGACTCGAATCCAAGATGGGACCCGGACAGCCGGACCGTTTGGTTCGTTTCGAGCCGCTCGGGGACGTCTCAGGTCTGGCGCATTGCCATCGACGGCGGAGAAGCCGCGCAGGTGACGAGCGAGCCGCTGGATGTCGGCAACCTGATGATATCGCCCGACGGCAAGAGCATCGCATTCACGATGGAGGTTTTCCCCGACGGCGAGACGGTGGCCGAGACGAGGAAGAAGTTGGACGAGATCGAGCAGAGCAAAGCGACGGGCCGCCTCTACGAGCGGTTGTTCGTGCGTCACTGGGACACGTGGAGTGACGGCCGGCGCTCGCATCTGTTCGTCAAACCCGTTGCCGACGGCGATGCGGTCGATGTGATGGCCGGCATGGACGCCGACACGCCCTCCAAGCCGTTCGGAGGCCCGGAGGAGTTCACGTTCGCCCCGGACGGCAAAGGGGTGGTCTTCAGCGCCAATCGCGCGGGCCGAGAAGAGGCCTGGTCCACGGACTTCGATCTTTACTGGGCTCCTGCCGATGGCTCGGCGCCACCAAAGTGCCTGACGGAAGAGAACCAGGCCTGGGACACGCAGCCTGTCTTCTCACCCGACGGCAAGACGCTGGCCTATCTGGCCATGAGCCGGCCGGGTTACGAGTCGGACCAGTTCCGCATCGTGCTGATGCAATGGCCGGCAGGACAGAAACGCGTGCTGGCCAGAGCGTGGGACCGCAACCCATCGTCGATATGCTGGGCGGCCGACGGCAAGAGCATCTACGCGACCGCCGCGAATCTCGGAC
>CAZGRF010000921.1:0-1548 GCA_964527825.1 uncultured Pirellulales bacterium | reverse complement strand
GTTGGCAGGTCATCGGGTATGCGAGAGTCTTTAACTCCGTCACGCCCGACGATGCGACGCCCGACGACATCTTCGTCTCCGAGAGCGTAACCGTCTACACCCGTCCGGCTGGATAGGCAACACGCGTCGATCCGGGGCGGTCCTCCACCGGCGGTCTTTGTCGTGTGGCCGGAATCCCGAACCCGTTGACCGAAACACCGCGAGAGCCACGAGGATGGCTCAGAATCTCGGCCGATGACACCGCCTAGCACGAGACCAGCGGCATCTCGGCAGTTCACCAGCAGCAGCGACCTCGGGGGCCAGTGCAAGCCGATTGACGATCACTTCTGCGCGTCCTGACTACGCTGATTGAACCGTGGACAGCCGACGCCCCGAAACGCTGTGTAGCAACTGCGGCGCTCCCATTGACGAGCCACCAGATACACCGCCAGAGGAATGGCAGCCGTGTCCAGTGTGTGGTTCAACTGCTCGCAAGTTCCGGGTGTACCTACAGGCGAGCGCAACACTTCCAAGCTTGACCGCCAAGATGAGCCTGACAAGCGTCGAACCGGAGCCGCAAACAATCGCACCCGTAACTGTCCACCGCCCGATCACCGCGCTTGAGCCGACAATCACGGCGAACAACGGCCCCGGCTCCCAGATCGAGGACGAGCTACCGACCGAGGTCATCGCTGAGGCCCTCGCCATCAGTATCAACATCCTGCGGCCAGTCGACGGACAATGGCTCATTGACGTAACGGCGTTCGGTCATGCTGGCCACACTGGCGTCGGCGATCTCTCGGACGGACTCCTCGCCGCGTCCGCTTGGATCGAGGAGCTTGCCCTTCGCTGGCAATCGCGGCTTGACGGAGACGAGTAGGCAAACTCTGCTAGGGTAGAACGTACGTTCGAGTGTCGGCTACGGTAGCTCGCCCCGCTGGAACGACAAAGAGGTGGAGCATGCCAGAAGATCGTCACGTAGTCCCGAATCCAGATGGAGGCTGGGACGTCAAGAAGCCACATGCTGAGCGTTCGAGCGCCCACACGGACACGCAGCAGGAAGCGATTGCTCGGGCCAAGGAGATCGTCAGCAACGCCGGGGGCGGCGAAGTTCGCATCCACGGCCAGGACGGCAGGATACGAGATAGCGACACTGTTCCTCCCGGCAACGATCCTTTCCCGCCCCGAGACAAGAAGCATTGACCCAGCCGGTTCGCTAGGCCGCCATCGGCGAGGTCGCTCGTGCGTACGAGGACGGTTGGGAGCGGGCCATACCGTGCTGCTACTCGCTGTAGTCCAACTCATACCCCCACTTGCTGAATAGCTTCGTCATGAACGGCACCTTGTTGTACGCCTTCGCCACGTAGCGGCTGGTGTGCATCGCTTCGGTTAGTCGATCCGCCAGCGTCTGGTCGAAGTAGCTGATTCGGTTCAAAAGGCCGAAGTTGCGTTGGTTGTCATTGTGGCCGGCACCATGCTCCGTTCGGTATACCACGGCGTAGGCGACTGCCCTGGATGTGTCCTTGCGATTGGCGAGTACTTCGAAGAGCCTCTGTGCAACCTCGCTGG
>CAZGRF010000920.1:0-1550 GCA_964527825.1 uncultured Pirellulales bacterium | reverse complement strand
GGTATAACAAATATCCGCATGGTATTCCTGAAGGCTCCTGACCTCGCCACGGCCTTGCCGGAGGGCGGCGATTCCCTTTGCGGCGAAAACGGCTGCCGTTGTGGTGGTTATGTAAGGCACCTTGTATTTGATCGCTGCTTTTCTGATATAGGAGTCGTCTTCAACACTCCGCTTACCACTCGGCGTATTGACGACAAGCTGAATCTCGCCATTCGCTATCGCATCAGTTATATTGGGACGGCCTTCGTGCCTTTTCAGAATCAGCTCCGCATCGATGCCGTGCTCGGCCAGATATTGCCTAGTCCCCACCGTTGCCTTGAGTTTAAATCCGAGGTCGGCAAAGCGCCGCGCAACCTCGAGGGCACGCGCCCGGTCAGGTTCGGACACGGTGATAAGGACGGTGCCCTTCAAAGGCAGGCGCTGTTTGGCCGCCTCTTGAGCCTTATAGTACGCAAGGCCAGCGTTCTCGGCCATGCCCAGCACCTCCCCCGTCGAGCGCATCTCGGGGCCAAGCAAAGGGTCTACCTCGGGGAACATATCGAAGGGGAAGACCGCTTCTTTAACTCCGAAATGCGGGATTGGCCTGCGCTGCAGGTTAAGCTCGCTCAACTTCTTACCCAGTATCACCTGGGTGGCTATGCGTGCCATAGGGATGTTGCAGACCTTGCTTACCAGCGGCACGGTGCGGCTCGCCCGTGGGTTCGCCTCAAGGATGTACACCGTGTCCTCATAGATAGCGTACTGGATGTTCATAAGCCCCACGACATCCAGTTCCACCGCAATCTTCCTGGTGTATTCCTCGATGGTGTCTATGTGTTTCTGGGGAATGCTGACCGGTGGAATCACACAGGCGGAGTCACCGGAGTGAATACCGGCGAGCTCGATATGCTCCATAACGGCGGGGACGAAAGCATCGGTTCCATCAGCGATAGCATCGGCCTCGGCTTCTATCGCATTATCCAGGAAATTGTCGATCAGTATCGGCCGGTCGGGAGAGATATCCACCGCCGCTTTAACGTATTCCTGCAGCATTTCTTCATCGTGTACCACCTCCATCGCGCGCCCACCGAGAACATAGGATGGCCTGACTATCAGTGGGTAGCCGATGTCTCTGGCAATGGCCAACGCCTCATCCATGTTGCTGGCCATACCGGACTCGGGCTCGGGGATACCCAGTTCTCTCATAATCTTGCGAAATCTGTCGCGGTCCTCGGCGAGGTCGATGGCCTCGGGGCTCGTGCCCAGAATCCTGACGCCCGCAGCCGCAAGCTCGGCCGCTATATTGAGGGGCGTCTGCCCTCCGAACTGACAGATGACGCCCTCCGGCTGCTCCTTCTCGTAGATGGCCAAAACGTCCTCGACAGTCAGCGGCTCGAAGTACAGTTTGTTCGAAGTGTCGTAGTCGGTGGATACGGTCTCGGGGTTGCAGTTGACCATGACGGACTCGTAACCCGCGTCGCGCAGAGCAAAGGCTGCATGCACGCAGCAGTAATCGAACTCAATCCCCTGACCGATACGGTTAGGGCCGCCGCCAAGCACCATGACCTTCC
>CAZGRF010000919.1:0-1551 GCA_964527825.1 uncultured Pirellulales bacterium | reverse complement strand
GGTCTCCGGCGGGCTGCACGGTGTAGGAGTGAGCTGCGTAAATGCGCTTGCGGAGTGGTTGATACTCGAGGTCTGGCGGGAAGGCGGCATGTGGCAGCAGCGGTATGAGCGTGGGATTCCCCAGGGGCGGCTGCGAAAGACCGGCAAGGCCCTCCGCAAGACAGGCACGCGGATCACCTTCCGGCCCGACGCCGACATCATGAAGGTCGTCGAGTTCAACTACGACACACTGGCCCAGCGCTTGCGTGAGATGGCCTTCTTGAACAAGGGGCTCAAGATCACCCTTTCTGACGAGCGGGTAGACCCGGTCCGCTTGCACGAGTTCCACTACAGCGGCGGGGTTGCCGAATTCATCAAGCATCTCAACCGGGGCAAGTCTGTCCTGCACGACAAGCCCATCCATTTCGAAGGCACTCGCGATCTGCCGGGTGGCAGCCTCCATATGGAGGTAGCGCTGCAGTACAACGACAAGTACAACGAGACAGTCTTCAGCTTCGCCAACAACATCAACACCGTGGATGGCGGCACCCACTTGAGCGGCTTTCGCAGCGCGCTTACACGGACGATCAACTATTACGGGCAGCAGGCTGGTCTCTTCAAGGACGTCAAAGAGAACCTGACGGGCGACGACGTGCGCGAGGGGCTTACCGCAGTGGTCAGCGTGAAGCTCCCCCAGCCACAGTTCGAGGGCCAGACAAAAGGCAAGCTCAACAGCGACATCCAGGGCTATGTTGTCCAGTTCGTCAACGAGAAGCTGGGGGAGTATTTCGACCGGCGGCCAGCGGTGATGAAGAAGATCGTCTCGAAGGCCGTCGACGCTTCCCGTGCTCGCGAGGCCGCCCGCAAGGCTCGGGACCTAACGCGGCGCAAAGGAGCACTCGATTCTGGGGGCCTGCCGGGCAAGCTGGCGGACTGTCAGGAGAAAGATCCGGAGCGCTGCGAGCTCTTCCTCGGTGAGGGGCCGTCCGCCGGCGGAACCGCCAAGGGCGGGCGCGACCGCCGCTTCCAGGCCATCCTGCCGCTCCGGGGCAAGATCCTGAATGTCGAGAAGGCGCGCTACGACAAGATGCTCAGCCACGAAGAGATCCGGAGCATGATCACCGCCATCGGGACGGGGATCGGCCAGGAGGATTTCGATATCAGCAAGCTCCGCTACGGCAAGATCATCATCATGACCGACGCGGATGTGGACGGCTCGCACATACGGACGCTGTTGCTGACCTTCTTCTTCCGCCACATGCAGGAGCTCATCACCCGAGGTCATGTCTTCGTCGCCCAGCCGCCTCTCTACCGGATCAAGAAGGGCAAGAGCGAGAAGTACATCAAGAACGACAGGGAATTCACGCGGGAGATCCTCCGGCGGGCCACCGAGAACGTCAGCGTGCAGATCGCCGGGAATGGACACCGGCTTGAGGGCGCTGAGCTGCGGGAGTTCCTGATGACGCTGAACGAGTACCAGCAGATGTTCCAGCGGGTGGAGCGCCGGCTCCGCGACGCCAGGGTTGTGGAGATCCTCTCGGCCCCGGGCCTTGCTGTCGACTCGCCGGAAGA
>CAZGRF010000918.1:0-1551 GCA_964527825.1 uncultured Pirellulales bacterium | reverse complement strand
CTGTAGGGATCGCACGCCAACTCGATACTTATGGCTCCATTGCCGGAGATGAGAGTACCGTTGTCGGGTGCGACGCTGCAAAAGCCCCGCTGCGGCACAACCTTGCGTCTGATCCGTTCTGCCAGCGGCATCGGCGAGAACTCTACAGCAGCCGGCGATTCCACAAACGCGGGCGCCTTGGGTAGGAACTCATCCTTCTGCACCCGGCGAAGGTACTCAGCAGAACGGATCTCCTCTCGTGCCGATCCCGAGATCTGGTCGGAGGTTGGGGATGGTTGCTGGCTTTCGCTCGCCTCGAGCGGCGAGAGCAACTCCGGAGAACTCGCCAGGCCGACAGCGACTGTGCCTTGCTTAAGAAAATCTCTACGCCTCATCATCGACTCCTTGTATGGACCGAGGGATCAACACGTTATTGAAACAGCTTCGGAGCGAACTCGATCAGATAGTCCCGCCACTTGATCCACGAGTGGGCGCCGTCGCTCTCAATGTAGGTGACACTGAGTCCGTGCTTCTTGAGCATGTCCACTGTAGCGCGGGAAGCGGAAATCAGGCTGTCCTCCACGCCGGTACTAAACCAAATCAGCTTCAGGCCTTTCTTAAGCTCGGCGTTGTCGAGGGTCGCCAGATGGCTTTGTTCCCAGGCACTCGTTCCATTACCGAAAATCCCTGAACTGAACACGCCGATGTAGGCGAATCTATCCAGGTGCGCGAATGCGACGTTGAGCGTTTGCATGCCGCCCATGGAAAGGCCGGCAATGGCCCGGTGCGACCGGTCGGTCATCACGCGGTAATGCGACTCCGCATACGGCATCACATCATTGACAAAGTCTTCAAAGAACTCGTCTCGCTGTGCTGCACCACCTCGGCCTCGCATAAGTCCGCCCATGGAATTTCTGGCGGACGTGTGCCCGGCGGGCATAACCACGACCATAGGCTTGACCTTTCCCATGGCAATCATGTTGTCCAGAATAAACCCTGCGCGACCGACCGAAGTCCAGGCGTTGTCGTTGTCCATAGCCCCATGCAGGAGGTAGAAGATCGGATACTTGTCCTGATTCGCTTCGTATCCCGGCGGTGTGTAGACGTGCATGCGGCGGAATCGGCCCAGGGACTTCGAGTGGTAGGTGATCTGCGCAACCGCGCCGCGCGGCACGTCTTTCGTGTCCATAAATTCCGAGCCGGGCACAACCATCAGGCTTTGCACGCGAGTATTGGATTCGCTGATCAATGGGCTCTGGGGATCGGTTGTGGATACGCCGTCCACAACGAAATTATAGCGGTAGGCACCCGGTTCGAGCGGGCCGACGGTCGTCTCCCAAACGCCGCTGTCGTTCTTGGTCATCCGCGCCTTGGGGCCCAGGTTGAAGATGTCGGAACTGGCGAACCTGACGTTGTTCGCCTGCGGCGCGGCGATACGGAATGTAACCTGACGATCGGCCAGGATTTCCGTCGAGACCACCGCCGGAGACATACCGCGTCCGGCCCTGCCGCGAGCTGTCGCCGGGGCACGTTGTTGCGCAGGCTGTTCCGCGGCTTGCGCCCCCATGATCG
>CAZGRF010000917.1:0-1553 GCA_964527825.1 uncultured Pirellulales bacterium | reverse complement strand
CGGCTGTCTGATCCATACGCACCAATTGGCTGACAAGATAGGAACGTTCCGTCCGCAAGGCATCAGCGAATCTCAGTAGTGTGATGGCCGTGTCCCAAGCTTCATCAACGTGCCCGTTCTCGGCCTCAGAAATTGCCTTGGCGGCCAGAATGCGCGCAAGACCTCTCCAGTAGCCCAGATCGGGCGAGAGAGGAAATCCCTGCTGGTCGTACCTGTTGTTGAATCGGCAGGCGGGCCTTGTCGTTCCTTGCTCGACACATCGCAGAGCACTGGAGACGACATCCGATTGCATCTGTTTCTGGAATTCGGGCCTGTAACTCGGGTTAGGGATGTTGTCCGTATACGACACGGATAGGATCCCCAAATACCTCAGGAGGCTTGTAACGGGCAGCGGTGTTGGCAGCGTGACATTCCTTGGTATGAGAGCCGTTGGGCTCACCGGTATGGCTCGAAGCTGGAGGACAGCACTCTCATACAGCAGTGCGGCATTCTCGGTGTCGGCGATTGGTGGGGAAATGAGGTCGGTCATTTGCAGGGGCCGGCCATCTTTCTCAAGTGCAGCATAGGCGCTGCGTAGCTTCGCAGCCGATATGCCGAGCCAGATCGCGTAGATCAGTGCCAAGGCCACGACCAATATGGCAAGACCTGTCAGAATCTTAACGGTTCTCTTTCGCATTTGAGCCTTCCTTCAGTTTCAGGATCAGGACCACGATCGCGTTGGCCGGGTCGCTGGCATTAGCCGGCTGCGGCCGGGCGTCGGGGCGAGTTGCCCTCCGCTCTCCCTCGATTCGGTTTCTTCGAGCAACTCCCGGATTTGCCTCAGGTGCTCGCTAAATGGCCGTCGTCTGGGCTCAGGAAAACCGTATCTTCCCATAGAGAGCGTGCTTACGATAGTGCCGTACTCGGTCTGGTACACACCATTCAGATCGCCGGAATCGGTCGCAGCCGGCGACGGGTCCCTGCGACCGGCTCCGGGGCCAACGCGACTGCCTGCGACGTTTGCCAGTGAGATGACAAGGACTGCTGCCACGGCCGAGGCAACCAGTCGCCGCAATGGAACCTGCCAGGGGACGTCGCCTTGCGTCTGTTCCCAGGCGTGTTTCGCAGCGTCGACGATGCAGGCCTTGGTTGCGGCGGATGCATCGCTGGGGCGTACCTGCCCGAGCAGATGCTCGATTTTCTCGTATTCGTCATGGGTTCTATTCATAATGGCCTGTCTTTCAGCACTTTGCGCAACTTTTCCATGCCATAGCGGTAACGGCTGGCGGCGGTGTTGAGCGAAGTGCCCAGCAGCCGGCCAATCTCCTGGAACGTCATGCCTTGATACGTCTTCAGAACCACCACCTCCCGCTGCGCCGGCGCCAACTGCGCCAGGGCAACCTGTAACTGCTCGGCCAGATCGTCACCTCGGCGGTCCGGAGCTGTAGCTTCGAGCCACCGGTCGGCCTCTGTCTCAGGCCTTTTCCGGCGCTTCCGACGTCTCAAATAGTTGGTAGCCTCGTTTCGCGCGATCCGGTAGATGTAGGCGTCCAGACGACGGGCCTGGGCCAGCC
>CAZGRF010000916.1:0-1554 GCA_964527825.1 uncultured Pirellulales bacterium | reverse complement strand
GAAATCGCTGCGGAGAGTCGGCAACGTGAAGGTGATGGTGGTCGGCGATGAGTTCTATCCGTCGGCGTTGGTCGATCTGGCAGCCGCGCAAGAGATGGGCATCCGCACGGTGGGCGTCCAGCACGGCACGATCATGCCGACACACCTGGTATATACACTGCCGGCCGGATACGTCCAAGGCGCGCCGACCCCCGACTACTTCGCCGCTTACGGCCAGTACGCCAAAGAGACCGTCAGTATCCATGGCGCGTTTCCCGCCGAGCGCGTATGGGTAACCGGCAGCGCACGGTTCGATCATCTGGTTGCCAGTCCGCCGGACGCCACTCTTGCGCGGCAGAGCCTCGCCCTGCCGGCTGACAAGCGAATCGTGTTGGTGACCTCGCAGCGATATCCGTGGTTTCAGCAGGCCGCCAGGGCCGTCTTTGAAGCAGCCGGGAAGAGAAAAGATACCGTGGTGTGCTTCAAGAGCCATCCCGTGGACGTGCCGCTGGACGTGTATCGACGGGTCGCGCAGGAGAGCGGCAACAGCGAAGTGCGATTCTTCGATGGACAACTGGAAGACTTGATAGCCGCATGTGACGTGTTGATCAGTGCGTCGTCCACGACGGTGCTAGAGGCGATCCTTATGGGTCGCCGGACTATCTGTGTCAACTTCTCCGATGAATCAGACCGCTATCCCTACGTGGCCGACGGCGGATCCGTCGGGGCGACCTCTGCCGACGAGGTGCATACGGCGCTGGAGCGGGTGTTTTCCGAGGAGGCCCAGCCGGAACTGGAAGCAAATCGGCGGAAATTCCTCAGTCGACATACGGGACCGGCCGCCGAAGGCCGCGCAGCCGAAACGCTGGCCAAGCGAATCACCGCACTTTGTTACGACCGCGACGAGAACCGTGCACGGATACAACCTAGCGATCAGTAGGGCGATTTCAGATGACTGATCCCGCAGATCCGCGAGTCGAGTATGCTCTTGAGATCCTGCTCGGTCCGGACATGAATCTGCGAGAGGCAATCTCGTACAGCCACGAGAACCGCAGCCGGCGAGGGGTCCAAATCATACCCTCGGATTTCTTCGGAGACAGCTACGGCAGCGAGGCCGGCTTGCCGGTGATTCCCCTGAAGGAAATCGAGGGCGTGCCTATTCTGCTCGGCGAGCCGGCGATCGAGCGCGAGGGTGAGACTCTGGTGGTCAGGGCGGACATCGTTGCCTCGGCGTATTTCCTGGTGACTCGATACGAGGAATGGGTGCGGCCCGACGTTCGCGACCAGCACGGCCGGTTTCCCGGTCGGCAGTCGTTGCCTTACCGGGCAGGCTTCATTGATCGCCCGATTGTTGAAGAGTACAGCGGGCTGCTGCGAAAATGGCTGGCGGAAGCTGGCATCCGGTTGCCGAAACCCAAGCGCCGGTTTTCCGTCCTGCCGACACACGACGTGGATTTCGTCAGACCGAAGATGAAGTTCTTGCAGCCCGTGCGCTCGCTGGCCAAGGCCTTGCTCGGCCGGCAGCCCTGGAAGGACGCTCTTTCCATGGCCGCGTTTTCGCTTGGCATGGGACCC
>CAZGRF010000915.1:1298-1554 GCA_964527825.1 uncultured Pirellulales bacterium | reverse complement strand
GCGTTTCGGAGAGCACGCGGTCAGCACCATAAACCCGTGGCCGGCCCCCTGAAAGCCGACCAGCGGCGCGGAGGCGTTGCCGGTGTCCACGCGAATGGCGGACGGTCCGTCGCGCAGCGCTAAGTGCGGATGATTAGCGATCCTCTGCGGGTAAGCAGCTCGTCCGCAAGGAACATAGGACCATTCCAGCAGGCGTTCAGAATGCAGCGTCGGCCTGGACTCCACCAGCGTCTCCCAGAGCCAGGCTTCAATTTCC
>CAZGRF010000915.1:0-1288 GCA_964527825.1 uncultured Pirellulales bacterium | reverse complement strand
GCAGCCTCTTCCCCGGGGTTCTGAGGATGGAAACTGTGGCAGCTCATGCCACTTCCGCACGTCGCTCGGATTCATCAGCGGCGACCCCGAAACGCTGAACACGTTCCATACCGTGGTATTCGATTCCGACACGTGCGCGATCCGCGGCGCACCAATGGTAGGGTCACGCATTGCGTGGCTGTCACGCCGTCCAGACGCCGTTGCCGCGCATTGCGAGGTTGGCTACGTGGCCTGCACGGGCGGCGGAAACACCCACCTCGACTGGCGCGTTCGGTTCTTCGCGGGAACGGACGCAGTCGAGGAAGTTTTGCACGTGGTCGATTGTGCCGTCCCGCGTGGATTCTCCCTTCATGATGGCGGGCGGGGCCTTGAAGGCTTCGGTATAGTGGGGGATTTCCTCGTAGACTTCGTAGCCGGCGCGGTGCAGGCGCATGGCGCCCTTCGTGCCGCGGAACATCAGGCCGCCGCCCTCGATGTAGCCGAGCAGGGCGCTGTCGAATTCCACGACCGCGGCGGGATAGGAAAGGGCGGCGCTCATCGTGTCCGGAGTCTGACGCTGCTGGAGGAGCGCCTTGACGCCGGTCGCCGTGGCGCGTGTGGGGCTGTCGGCGCCCATGTACCAGTGAGCGACGTCCACCCAGTGGACGAACAGATCGGTCATGGCGCCGCCACCGAAGTCCCAATACCAGCGCCAGTTGGAGAACATGTCGGCGTCGAAGGGGCGGTTGGTGGCCGAGCCTAGGAAGCGTTCCCAGTCCAGCCCGGTGGTGTCGAAGCTGCGTTGGGGGCGGCCGGCGGTGTTGTGGTACTGATACCAGTAGGTACGGACGAACGTGACCTGACCGAGGACGCCGGCATCGATGACGTCCTTCTTCACGGCGATGTAATGCTCCCAGCTTCGCTGCTGCATGCCGACCTGAAGGATGCGCCTGGAATCGCGGACGGCGGCGATGACGGGCGCGCTTTCATCGATCGTGTGGGTGATGGGCTTCTCGCAGTAGACGTCCTTGCCGGCGCGCACGGCGTCCGTGGCAATGCGGACATGCCAGTGGTCGGGGGTGGCGATGCAGACGGCGTCCACGTCGTTGCGGTCGAGGATCTCGCGGTAGTCCACGTGGTCGGTGGCGCCGGGGGCGGCCTTGGCCTTGGCATCCAAGCGGCGAGGTTCATAGACGTCGCAGACGGCCACGATCTCATTGCCGCCGCTCTTCTGGAGACTGTCGTAGATGGCCCCCCATCGGCCGCCGGTACCGATGGCGCCGACGCGGATACGGTCGTTAGCGCCGAA
>CAZGRF010000914.1:0-1560 GCA_964527825.1 uncultured Pirellulales bacterium | reverse complement strand
GTGTGCGAGGCGGGATCCTGGCGGGTTAGGCGGCGGCTCGTTCGGTTTTCCAGTAGGTGGCCCACAGGCTGCTGTGGTAGAGGCTGGCCAAGGCCATCATCGCCTCGGCGTTGGACTTGTCCCATCTCATGCCCGGCCCTTTGAGCCGGTCGGTCAACCGGCCGCACAGCGATTCGGTGGGCCCGGACCCGCAATCATAACCCCACTGACGGAACGTCGGGTAGTCCGTCATCGCCACCCGCTGGCCGACATAATCCCGCAGAGAGGCCAATGCCTTATGCTTGGGGCCGGTCCGATGTCGGCGCAGATACGGACCCAGCCGATGCAGCATCGCCAGCGAGCCCTGCTCCCACACACAGCCCATCATCTCCTCCCGCCAGTGTTGAGCCTTCTTCGTCCCGTCCCCGTGGAGCACGTGACTGGTCTGGATCACGTGTTCCCGAAGATGGTAGTAGTCCAGGATATGCTCGTCCAGCATCGGCAGGCATCGGCGGTACTGCCGGGCGATCCACAACGCCCCGTCCGAGACGGCGTACTTGACCTTCGCCTGCGCCAGGTGAAGACGCCGGGCTTCTCGACGCATCAGGCGACCGAGCATCTCGGGATTGCCCGGCGTGCCCACCACGTGACAGTGCGACTGGTTCGGATCGTAGAACGCCAGCACCTTGAACTCCTTGTAAGGTCCGTCGCTGCCTCGTTTGGGCCGGCCCACCGGAGCGGTCGAGGATCGCCCGTGCTCGAGCCGTTTGGCGGCCTCGCTCTGACGACGCTTGTCCTTCTGCTGTTGCGTCACGAGAGGGACCATCACCCCGTCGGCCCCCGTGATCAAGGTCTGGGCCGTACAATCGGCCGCCGTAAAGGCCGGCTCCAGGACACCGCTTCGCTGGGCCGCCACCACCGCACGGCCCTGACGCTCCACCATCTCCCGCAGACTACGGGCACTGATCGAGACTTGAGCCGTTCGCTGCAGGTTCTCGCCGGCCACCTCGAAGGAACAATGTAAGGCTTCTCGACAGCCCATCTCTCGAACCCCAGGACTGAAGGAATGCGACGAAAGGCCCAGCCACCGATCGACCGGAATGACCGTCCCACCCTGCGCCGACCAGTAGACGGTCCTACGCACGCACAGACGCCCGTTCACCGTCAGATGGGTCGTCTGTTGCCGGCCTTTGTTCTTCAGCCCTTTGGGCCGAGGGGGAAAAAGCCTCCTGCTTGTCCTGCAAGAGGCGGACCGCCTTCTCATACGCGCGTTGGCGAAACACCGCGTTGGCGTCACGAACCTCCTCTTCCGTCTCGGCGATGATGTGACCATCTTCTGCGGCGTTCATCACGTCGGCCATCTGAGCCACCAGCCGCTCGAAATCGCTTGCCAGAACCTGCTTCAGTTCCTCTCGGGTAATCCGTTTCTTTGCCATGACCTAATCTCCTTTCTTCTAAGGTTCATAAGTCACTATAAATAAAGGATTAACCTCGCGCCAGAAAAAAACCTCGCACACGCGCGTATCTGATCTAAAGGGTCTTCCCGCACAGACTTCCGACATTCTCGTGCAGCCATGTCGC
>CAZGRF010000913.1:460-1566 GCA_964527825.1 uncultured Pirellulales bacterium | reverse complement strand
TTCGTCGAACCGGCCTTCCGGACGTTAGCGGCGGTCGTCGAGGAAGGCGACCGCCAGAAGATCCAGGAGGCTTTCACGAACTACGGGGAAATGCTCGACCGCCCGTACGACCAGCCGGGAACCGACTACGCCAAGCGGTTATGGAACACCTACGCGGACCGGCTCGGTCAATTCGCCCTGAGTGGGCAGCGCGCCGCGACTGTGGCCGAGGCACAGCAGTGGATGGCACAGATCGAGCGCGCGATGACCGAGTTGCGTGAACAGTTCGCTTAGCCGGGACAACCAACATTTGAAGGTCGTGAGAGTGTCCTAGGTCCGCGAGCAGGTAATTACCAACTCGTGCGTCATGGATTGGAAGAAGGCGAATTGGTCGTCACACAAGGCAACTTCAAGATCGACTCCGAGATCCAGATTCAGGCCAAACCGAGCATGATGACACCCGAAGGTGGCGAAGGAGCCCCAAAAACTGCGAGTGAGCACGAAGAACACGCGGCAACTTTGCCGCCCGAGTTCCAGAAGCAGATTGAGAATCTGTATGCCAAGTACGAAGTGATCACTGAGGCTGTGAAAGAGGCGAACCTGGCTAGGATTGCGACGGCGTTTGACGAGTTCGGCGACGCTCTGGTGGCCACCAGCGGGAAGACACTTACCGGCCACTCCCACATGCTGTGGAAAGAGTTTTCGATGCTCCTGAGCAATGACGCTTTCGAGGGCAGCCAAGCACAGCAGTTGGCCGACGCAGATCGAGTCTACCTGGTGCTCAAGGGTCACATGCGCCGGCTACGAGACCAACTGGGCATTGTGCCCCAGTGGCAGCGCAGGGTTGAAAGCATCGCGGTCGCTGCCGAGTTCCAAGTGGAATTGGCCGCCGTGTGGGAGCGGTATCTGGCGGTCCAAGAGGCACTGGCCGCCGACCGCTTTGACAAGGCTCGCCAAGCGCTCACCGGGCTTCAGTCAGCAGTGGCCACGGTAGATGCGGGATCGCTCGGCGACCATGCCCGACAGGTGTGGGACCGGGATCGGATGAATCTCGACAAGGTAATCGACGACCTTCAGAAGAGTCAGGACATCAAGGTGTTGCGGCACGCGTTCGCGCCGCTTTCACA
>CAZGRF010000913.1:0-450 GCA_964527825.1 uncultured Pirellulales bacterium | reverse complement strand
GGCCAGGGCCTTTGGCTTCGGGGACGATCGCGCCGTCTACGAATTGCACTGCCCGATGGCCTTCGAGGGACGCGGAGCCGTCTGGTACCAGGACACCGACACGGTCCGCAATCCCTACTACGGTGCGTCCATGTTGAAATGTGCTGATCGTGTGGAACGGGTTGAGAGAGGAGAGTCGAAAGTCCAGAGTCAAGAGTCAAGAGATAGAAAGGAGGGGTGAGGGTGTTTCGGTTTGAGAAACTTGACGTGTGGCAGAAGTCGCAGGAGATGGCTGACGAAGTTTATCGATTGACTCGGGGATTTCCCGACCATGAACGATTTGGATTGGCCAATCAGATGCGACGAGCGGTCGTCTCGGTCTTCTCCAATATTGCGGAGGGCAGCGGCCGCGGTTCAAACAAGGACTTTGCGAGATTCATAGAACTTGCTTATGGCTCCTTAATGGAACTC
>CAZGRF010000912.1:0-1578 GCA_964527825.1 uncultured Pirellulales bacterium | reverse complement strand
CATCAGCAAGGGCATCAGCGTGGCCCTGCAGACGACGGCCTACGGCCTCGTCATCTGTATCGCGGCCAGCGTGGGCACCGCCGTCTTTCGACGCTGTGCCCATCGCGCTGTCCTCAAGATGGGAAGGATCATTTGTGAAACCAAAGACCATGGACATCTCCGCATTGCTTAACGCCGGGCAACTTGGTTCTTCCGTCAGGCCGGCTCTGGCCGATCTGACGCCCATGCTCGATACGATTTTCTTGATCATCCTGCTGCTGCTGGCCACGCTGATCAACAGTTCGATTGTCCGTGGGTTTCCAGTGGCCTTGCCTACGGTCTCGGACGAGGCGACCAACCAGAAGGAACAGGAAGCTATTGAGATATCCGTTGACCAGGAGGGTCAGATCTACATCGCCAAGGAGCAGATCGCGTTCGACCAGTTGGCGTCCGCCGTGCAGCCGGCGACCGCCGGCAACCCAACGGCGAAGGTTCTCGTGCGAGCCGACAGGTCCGTGGCCTACGGTCGGGTGGCAACGGTCCTTTCCTGCGTCTCCGCTTGCGCGCCTGACCGCCAGGTGATCCTCCTGGTCGAACGAACCGACGCCGAGCCGAAACCTGAAATCAACCGGAAGGAGGGGTCCACACCATGACTCTCAGATGGATTTTCTGTCTGGTCATATCACTGGCGATGCATGTCGCCTGGTTCCAGTATGCAGATTCAGTCAAGACTCCAGAACCTAAACCTGCGGTTGCACTAATGGCCGTGGCCAAGGCCGAGCCGGTTTCACTTCCGCCGGCTCGGCCTGCCTCGGCACCGATATCACCTCCGTTGCCTTCAGGCCCGGACGAACCGTCGAACCAAGAGACCTCGGAGAAGTTCCGTCCCAATCTGGACGAAGAGGAGACGCACGAACAGCAAAGCGAAGAAACGCCCGCCCCTGACACTCAGGCGCCGAGCGATCCGATGCCCTTGCAGGAGAAATTCGACAGCGCTCAAGTCGAAACGGCCGCTGCGACAAGCGAGGACCTCCGGGAACAGGCCGGCCGCTATCGCACGCAACTGCTCCGAGAATTCGACCAACAATGGCAGAGAGTGCCTGAACTCAATACGGCGATCGCGGACCTGACGTCACTGCCTAAGATCGACAGCCATTTCGGCGTGGTCATCCTGGCCTACGGTTTCGTCGACCAGAAGCCATCGCCGCCTTTCATCGTCTTCCATCCGCTGGACGGCAGCTTCGAGAAGGTCGACGAGTTTGACTTCAGCGGCTTTTCCAACCGCATCAAGGACCGCATGCTCTATCGGCAGTACCGGGACCAACTCGCCCGAGCCCGCCAGAAATACGAGATCTCCTCGCTGATGAAGGTCATCGGCCTGGTGCCCAGCGAGACCGATCATTACTTCTCGGCCAAGCAGTTGCGGGCGGTCCAGCTCGCCGGCCTTTCGCTCGATCAGGTCACCGCCACCAACGGTCACTACGAGCCGAATGGTTCGGGGGGCTTTCATCTGATTATCGATCGTGTCATGGCGAAAGACGGCAGAAGCCTGAGCATTGTTGATGAGGAGCTGAAGTTCGCGGCTGTCGCCAGGCAATG
>CAZGRF010000911.1:0-1585 GCA_964527825.1 uncultured Pirellulales bacterium | reverse complement strand
TTCCATCGATATCGAATATTGCTAGGTTCATGCTCTATCGCCCGCGACCTCGAGCACCGCCAATGTCTTGGAGCGGATGTTCCGGAATAGTCCCAGAATCGCGCGATCCCAGTCGTTCATTCTGTTGCTCTCCTGTCAATGTGTCTGCGGTGACAGACGAAGTTGAGGATAGGATCTGTCACATCATCGGGCGCCTGTTTGTACCCGCAGAATACTCGCGCTTCTTGTGGTAGACGCGCTTCTCCTCCCGCATCGCCTTCCCGCACCGCCTGCAGATCATGGCTCTGGCTCCAAGAGAACGGAATCGAGGAATCGAGGGGAGCCGGAATCGAGGGACACCATGCCCAATTCGGTCTTACTCGGCGCTGAGGGCCACCGACCCAGACGTGCGCAAGAATTGGGTGCGGTGTCCCACGATTGGGCAGCACCTTCTGAAAATGCTGATTCCGCCGGAGTCACCATGTCATCGGACCCGCCATCTGGTGGGCCTAACGTCTTGCGCGCAAGCCGCGAAGTCGGCTGGATGCGCGGGTTAGAGAGGGCTCTAGCTCTTCCTGGCCACAATAGCGAAACCCCAACCAACGTGCATCAATGAATGCTCCCAGCTTCCTGGGAGGGCTTCAGGGGCACACTGGAAATGCTCCGGCGCTTCGCACACTTCTTCAATCGACAACCCCAGGGCAAGAAGGCCGTTGAATGTGTCACTCAGATAATGCCGAAACTCGATTGCGCCTTTTCCGTCGTCTCCTTGGCGGCCTATCCTCTCGGCATACGGCCGGGTGATGCGATATCCCTCGCCGTCCCAGTCGACAAACTGCACAGCCGGGTTGCAGGCGTCGGCGCGGTAGAGCCCGCCCTTTCTTAGTATCCTGGCGACCTCGGAATAGACCTCACGGACATCTGGGATGTAGACCATTGACGGTCCCTGATAAACGAGATCAAACGAGCCATCATCCAAGCACGACAGGTCCCGCATGTCCGCCCTAATGGTCGTCACTTCGTACCCGTAATGCGCGGCCGCCTTCCTGTCGCCGTCCAGTTGGCCTTCAGCTAAGTCCACCACCGTCACGCGCGCGCCAAGCAGTCCGAACACCGCTGATTGCTGGCCGCCGCCCGATGCAAGGCACAGGACGTCTTTGCCCTCGACGCCGGCGAGAACACGGGGAGGGTACACCGTAAGAACCGGCTCAGGTATGGCGCTGAGCAAACCGGCGGCGAATTGCCGCAACAGGTCCCTGTCCAGATCGAGCCACGGGACCGTGAACCCGCATCCCTCGTTCACAATCCTCTCCCAGTGTCGCTCGTTGATCGAGGCGATTTCGTCTTGTTTGCCCATGTTGCGTTCGCCTTCTAACGTTTCCCTTCAGCTGCGGCGTCCGCGCCGTCGGGCGTGAACGGGTTCGCCTGCGTCGGGTGCCATCCCGCCGGTGCGATGAAGCACGCCATGCTTCTCCCGCTTTCCGGCAACCCGGACGGTTCGCTCACCGGATCCCGAGCCAGGACTGGATGATGGGGGCGAGCTTTACAGTGAGGCCGGCGACGACGACGCTGACCATGCTGACGAGTTTTATCAGGATGTTGAGCG
>CAZGRF010000910.1:0-1586 GCA_964527825.1 uncultured Pirellulales bacterium | reverse complement strand
CCCATGAACCAGTACAGCAGCGGCGGCCAGTCCTTGAACTCGGCGGGATAGTAACTACCCGCCAGCATCCAAGTGAGCAGCGTGAAGATCACAAACCAGGAGTAATCCAAACCAATCGGAATCCCCAGGATCCTGCCCAACGGGATGTTGTGTCGAGTCATGACTGTTCTCCCTTCTTGGTGCGTCGGGCGACCGTCCGCAGGTGCATCGTTGGCCCCGGATGCTTCGCCTGAAGGCGCGGCGCTATGCTGATGCTATATCGTTGTCTTGATTGCGTACTCGTCATGATTGTGCCTTGACTGGGATCAGCGTTGCCACAGGATGGGAGCGGCTTCCTGAGGAACTGCGACGCCGGAGCCATGCGGTATTACGCGCGCCGTATAGTCCTTCGCCGCGCGGGCCGCAGACACAGCCTCGCTGTAAACATACCCGCTGGACGCGCCGGCCAGTTGGCGAACGCGCTTCATCTCCTGCCGCACCGCTGCACCGCCATTCATTCCGTCGGCGTAAAGCTCCACGCGCACCGCCTCCGGGTCGAGGTCACCGAGATAGACCTGAACCTCAAACATGTGCTGCTCACCTTTGGTCTCGACCTTCACTTCGCCGAAGCGCAGCGTGGCCCATTTCTGCTCTAGTGCCTGGCGCCAATCAACTATCCGCCTGCCCACGGCGCCTTTATCGGCAGCGCGCTCACGGTAGGCGGTAGCAGCCGGGAGGTAGTGTTGCTCGGTGTATTCGCGCACCGCGCGGTTGGCGGAAAATCGGGGTGTCAGCCGCGCCATGCTCTCCCGCATCCGCTGGACCCACGCGGTGGGGATGCCGCTCTCGTCTCGGCTATAGAACTCCGGGATCACCTCGCATTCGAGCAGGTCGTAGAGGGCGTCGGCCTCGACAGCGTCCCAGGCGGGATCATCGCCATGTTCCCGACCATCTCCAAGCGCCCATCCCACCTCCGGCGTGTAAGCCTCTGCCCACCACCCGTCCAACTCCGAGAGATTGATGCCTCCGTTGACGAGCACCTTCATGCCGCTCGTTCCGCTCGCCTCCCAGGGCCGCCGTGGCGTGTTGAGCCAGACGTCCACCCCCTGCACCAGGTGCTCCGTCAAATGCATGTCATAGTCACTGAGGAAGATCGCATGGGGGCGGGCCTCGGGCCGCCGGATGAAATGCGTCCATTCCTGAATCAGGGCCTGCCCCGCTTGGTCTGCTGGATGGGCCTTGCCCGCAAGGATGATTTGCACAGGCCGCTGAGGATTGGTTAACAGACGAAGCAGTCGTTCCGGGTCGTGCAGCAGCAGGTTCGGTCTCTTGTAGGTGGCGAAGCGGCGCGCAAAGCCCAGCGTCAATGCGTTGGGATCAAACAGATGCTTCGCCTCGTCAACCGCCTCGGGCGAAGCGCCGGAGGATATCAGTTGGCGGGACAAGTGTTCGCGGGCGTACTCAACAAGAGACTTGCTGGCGGCGATCCGAAATTGCCAAAGGCTGGCGTCGGAGACGCGGCGAATGTCCTGCTCCAGGGTTTCCGTCGTTCCCAGCCAGCGGTCCTTTCCACAGGCTTCCGTCCAAAGATCATCGGCCGGGGCCGA
>CAZGRF010000909.1:0-1591 GCA_964527825.1 uncultured Pirellulales bacterium | reverse complement strand
AGCCAAGACCCCCAAGGGACACCATAGGTTTGTCCCAACCGCCGCCGACAATTCGCAGCAAGGCCTGGCACAAGCCGAGAGCCCCTATCAGCAAAAGTGACCCGGCCCCAAAGAAAACGCCCGAAACATCCTTACCGCTGCCACCGCCCATGAAGACCACCAAAACGACCGCCCCCGCCAAGGACAATACGCCTAGCCCAAGGCCCCACCGGCCCCGTGACCAAGCGGCCCTGCGGGAATAACGTACCTCCAGGTCGCCTCCCAGCAGCTCGCGGGCCGGGCGCGATACCTTCTTTCGCAGTGTGATCCAAATGGCGAACAGCGCCGCGGCCAGACCCAGCAGCCCACCCACGACGAGTGTCACGCGCTTGGCGAAGAAGTGTATCTGCGTGCCGGCGACCGCGCCACTCCATAGCGTGGACAGCCCGTAGACCATCAGGCGTGTGTAGAGCAGGCCGGCTCCGACGCCCGCGACGGCACCAACCAGCGCGACAAGGCCTCCTTCGGCCAGCAGGATATGACCGACCCGCCTGGAGGGAAGTCCGACAGCGAGGAGCGTGCCTATCTGCTCGCTGCGGCTCTCGACCCCGAAGACGAAAAGAAGCCCCGTCAGAATCACAGCCGAGGCGATCAGGAACATGCTCAATCCCAGGAAGAGCTGCCCGAAATCGGTCCCCTCGCGGCCGGCCGCCAGACCGTGCTGCCGTACGGGCTGGAAGAACAGGCCCACCGTCGCCGGATCGATGCCGCCCGTCAGGCGTGACACGATTTGCCCGTCCAGACCGTGCTGCCAGCGATAGCGGACCGCCGTCAGGTTGCCGAAGCGGTTGCCCCAGAGGGTCTGGCCGGCTTCGAGCGTGATGAAAGCTTTGGGCGTCCCGCGGTAGTTGTCCCAATAGGTTTCGTCTTTAGGACGGATCTTATCCAAATCAATCGGTATGCCGGCCTCCCAGTCGCGACAATTGTCCACATTCGCCAAGCCGGGGAATTCGGGCATCAGGTTGGGGTCCAGCGCCGCGCCGGCGAGCGTCACAATCTTGGCAACAGTGAAGCGGTTCGTCTTCTCCAGCAGGTCCCGCTTGGGGCCGACGAGGTAATAGGTCAACTCCAGCGAGTCTCCCACCTTGGCGGCCAGATCGTCGGCGAGCCACTGATTGATGACAATCTGGTCGGTCTGTATACCTGCGGTCACACCGGCGTCCATAGCTGCGACCATCGAGTACGGCGTAGCCTTCTCGCCCAAGGCAATCTGATTGACGAAATAGGTCAGGATTCCCACGGCATTTGCGTCGGCCTTCAGAGCGACATCGCCGAGCGGCTTGTCGATGAATATCCTCCGGCTGCGTAGCTCCAGCATATCGGGTCGCGCGAGTCGGCGCAGGTCCAGGCCCGCATCCGCAAGACACCAGCACTTCTGGACCGCCGCGTTCATCTCGTCCGACGAGACCGGCTGATCGCCTTCAGCGGCCAACAGTATGTTGGCTTGGCCAGGCTGCTCAATCTTCTCACCCAGCCACACCAACGGCACAAAGACGTTCAGCGGCGCCGCCTGATTGGCCTTGAGGTCGAAGCGTCCGAAAGCGGAATCGTC
>CAZGRF010000908.1:0-1592 GCA_964527825.1 uncultured Pirellulales bacterium | reverse complement strand
TATCACAGTGCTCGGTGATAGGGATTCCCTTGACGTACTCCATGACGAAATAGGGCCGACCGCTCGGAGCCATGCCGGCGTCATAGACCCGAGCCACATGGGGATGCTCCAGGAGCGCCAGGGCCTGTTGTTCGGCCTCAAAGCGTGCGAGCACTCGCCTGGAATCCATGCCGGGCTTGATGATCTTCAGGGCTACCTCTCGCTTGACCGGCTCAGTCTGCTCGGCGAGATAGACAATCCCCATGCCACCCTCGCCCAGGACGCAGAGGAGCTTGTAGCGGCCGAGGCGGGCTCCCGGACCTTCGATTTCCGGTCCGGCTGCCAGGGTGCCTTCATCATCGGGCCGCACCATTCCCAGCCTAATCAACCGGTCGAGATGCTGCGGCTCAGCTCCGAATGTCGATTCGTCTTCATGCACGGTTAGGACCTATCAAGGCGAAGACCTTCACGTCTTCCATATATCCGCAGGATCACGGCTCTGGCTGCGCGCCGAAGTGCCAGGTCTCCAGAATGTCCCGCAATTCCTCCTCGGCCTCGGCGTCTGAGCGGACCGTGCTCCGCAGGTGCTTTTTCAGTAGCCGCTGGAAACGTCGCTTGACGGTGATAATCATGTTGGAGGCGGCCTTCTCCGAGGCAAGGCCATAGTGATCAGAGAGCTCTTTGAGCGACGGTGGCTCGCGACCTTCGAGCGTGGGACGCAGCAGTTGCTCGCGAAAAACCTGCCAGTGTATCTCCTGGTTCGCCCGAAGGCAGTTATCTCTCACAGCCGCCAGCGTCTGATCGAGAATCGTTGACTTCCAGGCGTAGGTGAAGCACTCCTCCGGGTCCCAGTGTGAGACCGTCTGCGGCAAGGTCGGCAAATGCGCCATTTCCAGTGAGACCAATTTGTCCGGCGGAATATGAGCCTGGTTTGACTGTCTGCGCCTTGTGTCGATGACGTACTGCTTCAGGGCGTGCAGCAGAAAGGCTCGAAAACGACCTTGAGATGGGTCCGCACGCTCGATCAGATGGCGATTGAGCACGACCTCGTGAAAGAACCCCTGCGTCAGGTCTTTGGCCTGCTCGTTGTCGCAACCGCTGCGCCGGAGATAGCAGTAAACCGGCTTCCAGTATCGCTCCAGGAGCAACCCGATCATCGCCCGGTCGGGGTCTTGCCGTCTCTGGATGCCTTCGATAAGGGACCATTGGGTGGTCAGAAAAGTCCCTGCTGGCCCACCCATGTCTGTCTGATCGTTAGGAGTCATGGCGTCTATTCCTCAACACACGGTCGTATCCGGTCTCCTGAGTCATTATAGCCCCAATCGCGCCAATGCGGGACTTCTTGCCGGAAAAAGAACGCGCCCCTGCGCAGCCGACCCCGATTCTTTGCGGATAAACAGAAGATCAGGAAGAAATCGGAATCTTCTGTAACCAAAGGCAACGCAAGGAGACTGACGATGGTATCCAAAGACAAGGCAGAGAAAACACGCGTATGTCCAAAGACGGGCCGTCTTCCGAACGCCAAGAAACATCGCTGGGCCTGCTGGGTACTCCCATTCGCAGGTCTGTTTTCGCTGATTTGGTTTCTCATCCGGGTCGTCCCCAAACCGTCG
>CAZGRF010000907.1:0-1594 GCA_964527825.1 uncultured Pirellulales bacterium | reverse complement strand
GATGGCGATCCGCCTGGCGTTGGGGAGCGTCCCATGATGGAACCCCTCATCGAGGTCGAAAACCTTCGGTATCGCTATGAGGATGGCACTCTTGCGCTGGACGGGGTGAACTTCCGGCTGTATCGTAGCGAGACGGTCGCGCTGCTCGGGGCGAACGGGTCCGGCAAGACGACATTTGCGCTTCACCTGAACGGCCTGCTGGCGGGCGATGGCCGGGTTACCGTGTGCGGACTGTGCCTCGATGAGAAGAAGAACCTTGCGCTGGTCCGCAGGAAGATCGGCCTTCTGTTCCAGGACTCGGACGAGCAGCTCTTCATGCCTACCGTGATCGAGGACGTGGCGTTCGGCTTGCTGAACCTGGGATACGACACGCGGCAAGCCGAGCAGCGAGCGCGCGACGCGCTGGAGAAGGTCGGGATGATGGCTGCCTTGGCCAAGGCGCCCTATCACCTCAGTGCGGGCGAAAAGAAGCGCGTGGCGCTGGCCGGTGTACTCGTGATGGAGCCGGAAATTCTTGTCCTGGATGAACCGACGACCTATCTCGATCCGCCTGCCCAACGGGGCCTGGTGCAGTTACTGGAGAAGCTGCCCCAAGCCAAGATCGTCATAACTCACGACACCGCACTTGCCCGCGCGCTTGCCAGCCGCGCAGCGTTCTTTGAGGCAGGCAAAGTAGTTGCCGATGGCCCAGTGGGTCACGTTGCCCAGCAGTTTCAGTGGGACTCCCGCGCTGGATCGGCCAGCTAGGCCTTGTCAGCCTTCTTGCGGTACTCGGCCCAGCGTTTCTTCTGTGCCTGCGCGATACGCTTGCGCGCCGCCGCACTCAACACTCTCTTCTTTTTGGGCTTGGCAGCCCTCTTGACGGATCTGCGCCCCCCGAGTTTGTCCAGCCCGGCCCTGACAGCCCGGATTTGCTCGTCGAGCTTCTGCCGCTGAAGGGCGAGACCTTCAAGAGCCGCGGTCAGGACAACTGCATCGTCTATGCTGCTTGTCTTTGGCATATCGATGGTAAGTGTACCACAGCTTACTGTATGAAGACCAGACTGCAGGACAGAACTTAGCAATCGAGCCAGACTTTCAGAAGAGCTTGGAGGAATCAAACAGGATAGTTACCGGCCCGTCGTTGACCAGCTCGACGACCATTCGCGCTTGAAAGACACCGGACTCGACTCGTACGCCCTTGTCCCGCGCGCGTTCCAGAAACAGACTGTATAGGCTTCGGGCAATTTCCGGCGGCGCCGCCTTGTCAAAGCTTGGCCGCTTTCCGCGGCGGCAGTCACCGTAGAGGGTGAACTGGGAGATAACCAGGATGCCGCCGCCGTCGTCGATCACGCTGCGGTTCATCTTGTCGGCCTTGTCCGGGAAGACCCGCAACCCGACGATCTTGTCGACCATGTAGTCCACATCGGCGGGTGTATCCTCGCCGCCAACGCCCAGCAGCACGAGGAGCCCGCGATCAATGCCCGCCTTCAGCTTACCGTCCACGCGAACGCTGGCCCTTGCCACTCTCTGCACCACCGCTCGCATATGCTATACCTGTGCTTTAGCCATCGTTTGCGCCGTGATGATCGAAACCTACGCCTACGCCCGAGCC
>CAZGRF010000906.1:0-1600 GCA_964527825.1 uncultured Pirellulales bacterium | reverse complement strand
CTGGTTGGCCAATTCCCAGAGAGCCTGACCCTGACTGCTCGCCGTGACGAAGACCACGGCAATGACTGCGGCGGCGATACGCCTTATGCGATTTCGTCTGTCCATCTTGTTTCCTCCTGCCGCAGTGGCGTGATTACTCGCCGAGCAGTTCAGTGATTCTGGCCTTGAGCCGACGACAGGCATCGGCCGGGTCGGGGGCGTGTGTGATGGCCGAGCAGACCGCGATGCGTTCGGCGCCGGCGCGCACCACCTGCTCGACATTGTCACGCGTGATCCCGCCGATGGCTACGTGGCCGATGCCCGCGTCGGAAAGTGTTTCGAGGCCATGCCGGACGTAGTCGAGCCCGGCGACGTCGGTCTTGGGCTTGGTCGGCGTGGCGAAGACCGGTCCCAAACTGACGTAGCTCGGCAGGGCCGCCGTGGCGGCATCCAGTTCCTTGGGCGAATGAGTGCTCTTGCCGACGATCAGCGGCGTCAACTGGAGCCGGCGGGCCTGCTCCACGGGCAGGTCGTTCTGGCCCAGGTGTACGCCGTCAGCCCCGGCCGCGGCGGCGATGTCCGCGCGGTCGTTGATAATGCTCAATGTTCCCATCTCGCGGCAGATATCAACGAACTCGACCGCCAGCGCGAAGAGCCGGTCGTCTGGTATCTCCTTGGCCCGCAACTGGATGCAGTCGGCTCCGCCGATGGCGCACTGGCTGGCCAGCGCCAGGACCTCGGCGGGCAGGCTGCTGGTGATGACGATGTAGAGCCGCACCCGTTTGAACTTCTCGGCCGGCTCGGCGAAGAGCACGATGTCCTTTTCGAGCGTGTAAGCCTCGTAGCGCAAGCGCTCGATCATCGCGGCGGCCTTCTTGTCCTCGGCTTGTATCGTTTCCGTCAGCGCCCGCAACGCTTCAGTCAGTCGCTTGGCACCGGCTGTAAAAGAGTCTTTCAACGTGTCGCGTTCGAGCTGGTTCTCGATCTTCTGGCCGACGCCGACGTCGCCGAGCGTGTCCCTGGAGGCCAGCAGGCTTCCCGCGTCCAGCATACCGACGGCCGCTGAGAGTTCGTGGCGAAGCTGCTTGGCCCGGCCGCTCAACGGTCCGCAATTGAGAGCGAACCGGCAGTACTCCTCCATCACGCGCAGCGCCTCGCGGGCCCGATTGAAATTCGCATCGACGATCCTGTAAGCCGCCCTTTCCATAGCGCCCGCGATTATAGCGCTAGATTCGGTCCGCCAACAGCAAAAACCACCGCGGTCCGCGAAGCCAGGCCTACACCGCTGAAGGTCTACTGACCGGCCTCGATTCCATATACTCAGCAGAGAATGCCTTAGAGAAGAGGTGCCTGTGAGGGATGCGATCCAACGCTCTGCGGGGGGAAGGGTTTCCTGGGGACTGAAGAAACGAGCGGAGTCGCCCTCCTCCGGCACGACTCCGCTTAACCACAGCCAGCAAAACCAGTTATCAGAGACCTGCGCCTCCGAGACTAGTTCTGCATTGCGACGAAATAAGAGGGCGGGCAGTTCCTCCTCCTTGGTAGATGGCCTTCTGGTGAGCTTAGGACGACCCGCCCTGGTTGTCAAAGTTCACTGCGACAGGAACCCACCCACGAATAG
>CAZGRF010000905.1:0-1600 GCA_964527825.1 uncultured Pirellulales bacterium | reverse complement strand
GATCGAGGGCCGACGCAAGGCGGTCTTCATCGACTGTGCGTTCATGGGACTGGAGCCGGGCGCGATCAGGCGTTTTACGCCCGACGAGGTTCGCAGTGCCAAGGTGCTGGCACATCAATCCTTGCACGAGGCGGACCTTTTGCATATCCTGGCGCTGGCTGAGCAACTCGGTCAGGGCCCGAAAGAGGTTGTCATTTTCGGTATAGAGCCCGAAACAGTGGAGCCCAGACAGGGGCTCAGTGACATATTGGTGGAAAAGGTCGAACAATACCTCTCAGAAATCCAGGTGGGCCTTATGGCGGCGGTTGACAATCATCAATAATCAATTATCAATGTAAGGGGCGACAATGGAATCAGGCAGGATTCTAATCATCGACGACGATCCTGATATCACCGAGGCGATGACCGTGGTCTTGGAGAACCGGGGCTACGAGGTCTGCGGCGCCGCGGATAGCACCGAAGGTATGGAGGAGTTGAAGGCGAATCGGCCTGATGTCATCATCCTCGATGTGATGATGAGGACCCGCCAGGAGGGGTTCGAGCTGTCCCGGGAACTGAAGAACAACCCCGACTACAAGGACATACCGATCCTCATGCTCACCGCGGTAAAGGAGAAGACGGGGCTGGACTTCAAGCCCACGGCCGGCGACGAATCCTGGCTGCCCGTGGAGGAGTTCCTCGATAAACCGGTCAAACCGGACGTCCTTTTGGAGAAGGTCCAGAACCTCCTGCAAAAGTGTTAGGGTGTATGGAAAGCCTGCTCAAGAGCACCGGCCTCATCCAAAGAGCGCACGGGCTGATCCGGCTGCGATGGCTGGGGGTGATAGCTCTGGCGGTTGCCGCCTTCGCGACCTGCGGATTCTCACGCATTCCCTTGCTTCAAGGGCAGCTCCCATGAGTGCTGCGCAGTTTCTTCTGAAAGCCTACTACGAGCGGCTGTACGAGCGGATGGAGGCCGGTCGGGTACGTCTTGCGGCCCGGGTTGACGAGTTGCTTCCGGTCGAGATCGAGGCGCAGGGATTCGGGCCGATGCCGCCGGACAAGAGCGAAGCCTATCGCGAGGCGTGTCTCGCTTTCATCGTCGAGCGGGTCGAGATGTACAATCCCGTCGGCATTCAATATGTTTTTGGTCGCGGGACGACGAAGCGGGCCGCCGAGCTGGAGTTCCAGCTCAACTGGTACGACAGCCGGCCCGAGTTCGAGGAACTCCTGGCCGCGGCGCGGGCTCTGGCTACGGAAGGGGTGACGGACGAAATGTTGCCGGAGTTGGCCGACCGACTCATTCGCCGGGTGGGAGCCTTTCCTGACCGCAGCATCATCGCTGCCTATGCCGAGAAACCCACCTTGCAGAAGTTGCCTGACTTTGTTGTCTCGACGGCGATTGAGCAGGTGGTATGCGAGAGAGAGCCGTAAGTCAAGAGGACGCCTGGGAGTGTGCCGGCCCGTGTGACCAATCAGGACCGCAGCAACAGCGGCGTGTTTCTGATGGGACGCTGCGAAGTGCAGGTTCTCGATTCTTGCACCGATGACGACTACGCGACCAACAAGACCTACACCGACGGCCAGGGAAACTGCATGCGCAAGGCCCGCATCCCAGTCT
>CAZGRF010000904.1:0-1601 GCA_964527825.1 uncultured Pirellulales bacterium | reverse complement strand
ATCCCGGACTGCGCGAGCATCGCCCTGGCCGCCTTGCGGACCTCGGGGTCCTTGATCCAGGTGATCTCCACGAGCGTGAAGTAGTCGTCCGCGCAGATCGTGCTGAGGGTGTCCAGGATCGGCCCCTCGCCGTTCGCGCACTGGGCGTACACCATGAAGTGCAAGATGCCGACATCGGCATACCTGTAGATCGAGCCCGCGTTGTCGCTGACGTGTGTCTGCTCTTTCATTCAGCCCTACTCCTCACTAATCTCGAAAACGACTTTGATGGCTTGATCCTTGGCCTTGCCGGCTATGCGCAACGCCTCCTCGTATTCATCCAGCGAGAATCGGTGTGTGATCAACGACTTGGCGTCGATCTTCCCATTGTCGATCAGCCCATTGACCGCGGAGAACTGGTTGCTGCTGTAGCTGCTCGCACCAATGTAGCTGATGACTTTCTGTGTGAAATCCATCACCGGGACCGGCCACTGCTCCGTCCCGGTCGGCGGCATCGCCTCGACGATGAACCGGCCGCCAATGCCGAGCATGCTGCTCGCTTGCTTCCATGCCTGCTCTCCACCGGCACAGAAAACCACTGCGTCGACCCCGCGTCCTTGTGTCAGGTCCTCAACGACCTCGAGCGCGCTATCCTTCCGAATATCCACAACATGGGTCGCCCCGAGCGTCTTCGCCATGTCGATCTGGTTTTTGTGCTTAGCAAGTACGATGAGCTTGCCGGGACAGCGGAGGACAGCCGCCTGCACGGCGAATAGCCCGATAGGCCCGGCCCCTATGACGGCGACCGTGTCGCCCGGCTGAATGGCTGCTTTGTCCACAGCATTGTAGGCACAGGACGCAGGCTCAACCAGGCATGCCTCATCAAGCCCCATCGTGGCGGGCACATGGAAGAGAGAAGATGCAGGCATGATCATCTTCTCCTGGAACGAACCCTCCAGCTCGCGCGGCAAGGCGCGCAGGTCGAGACACATCACGCTCCATCCCTCCCTGCATGCCGGGCACGTCCCGCATGATGCGAAGCTATACGAGGTGACTCGATCGCCGGCCTTGACGTTGCCCACACCCGGCCCGCACTTCTCGACAATGCCGCTGAACTCGTGCCCCAGCACGGTGGGATGTCCCAGCTTGTAGCCGCCCTCCATCGTGAACAGATCCGTGTGGCAAATGGCCGTGCACACGATGCGCAGCAACACGTCTCCGATTCCCGGCTCAGGCACCGGTCGCTCTGCAAGCCGCAACTTGTTCGGCTCTTCCAAAACCAGGGATTTCATCGCTCGCTCCTACAGTTGCGGGGCGGATTCGACCAACGCGTGCCCATAGCCGCGTCGGCACATGTCCCTGCACTTCTCTTTGCAGCCGTCTCCCAGATACAGCACGTCAACCCCAAGCTGGATGAACTTGAACCCTTGCTCAAGTCTCATCTGGGTCTCCTCCGCCGTCCTTGCAGGGATTCCTATCGGCACTCCGGCGTTCTTTGCGGCCTTGAGCACAGACTCTATCGCTGCGACAACATCAGGATGCTCAGGATGGCCCAGGAGTCCCATCGACGCCGCCATATCGTCATGACCGATGAAGATGCCGTCGTAACCATCCACCTTGAG
>CAZGRF010000903.1:0-1605 GCA_964527825.1 uncultured Pirellulales bacterium | reverse complement strand
CCATGCGGCGGCGGTGATTGGGACGGTGCTGGGCGTCTGTGTTCAGCCGCGATACTGGGTGCATGCCGTGCGAGAGGCATTTGTGCGGCAGGTGGTAGCAGTCGGCGTCGAGTCGATCGGGCTTGTCTGCGGGCTGGCGGTCTTTGTCGGAATCACGGTGGTGGTGCAACTGGCGTTCTGGGTCGAGCAGGCAGGACAGTCACAAATGCTCGGGCCGCTGCTGGTGGCGGTCGTAGCCCGCGAACTCAGTCCGGTCCTGGACGGCGTCGTAATAATCGTTCGCAGCGGCAGTGCGATGGCGACGGAGTTGGGTATCATGAAGATCGACGGACGCGTGGACGCGCTCGAGACGCAGGGGATTTCGCCGTTCGTCTATCTCGTCATGCCGCGCGTGCTGGCGGCCGCCGTGTCCGCGTTTTGCCTGACGATCGTTTTCATTCTGGTTGCACTTGCGAGCGGGTATCTGTTCGGGGCAACCGTCGGCAACGGCAACCGCGATTTGCTGTTGTTCGCGGATAGAGTCTCGAGCGCCATTCGTCCTAAAGACGTGCTCGCCGTCCTCAGCAAGAGCATCCTGCCCGCTCTGTTTGCCGGCGCATCGTGCTGCATCGGGGGGCTGGACGTCGGCGAGTCGCTGACCGACGTTCCGCAGGCTACGCAGCGTGCGCTCGTCCGCTCCGTTGTAGGATTGGTTGTGATCTCCACCGTGGTGTCATTCTTGACCTATCTCTGATGATGAAACAGCGCTTCAAATTCCAGCACGTGAACGAGATAACCGGCGCCTTCGTCCTCCTCGTCCTGGTGGTGTTGATCGCCGCCATCGTGTGGGCAGCTCGCAGCCAGCGCTGGTTCCGAGGTACTGTCACGCTGCGGATTGTGCTGCCCGAGGCGGGCGCCGCGGGCATCCGGCAGGGCTCGGAGGTGTACTTCCTGGGCACGCTCGTGGGAACAGTCTTTGATGTCGTCGTCGATGCGACTGGTCGCATGGAGGCCGGGACGAACATCCGCAGCGACTTCTTCCGATTCGTGCGCGAGGATTCGTCTGCCGTCGTCAAGAAGAAATTCGGCGTGGCGGGCGATGCGTACTTTGAGATCACGCGCGGTCAGGGCCAGCCGTTGCCCAAGAAGGATGCCTCCATCATCTGCAAGGAGTTGCCAGGTACGATGGAAAACGCGCTTGAGGACATCCGCCGTGCGGTCTTGCCTGTCTTGGAGAAACTGAGCGTGGGCCTCGACACCTGGACCACGCTCGGTGAGAAACTGAGCCCCGGCGCGGACGCGTGGACGAAGCTGGGCACGCATCTGGACGAGTCCCGGCAGCTCCTGGATCAACTCATCGGGCGCCTCGATCACATAGTCGCCGACGTCGAGCAGGGCAAAGGCACAGCCGGCAAGCTCCTGACCGACCCTGCCCTTGCGAATGATTTGCAGACCCTCCTCGACAAGGGCAACGCGTCCATGGATCAACTCCAAGCCATTCTGAAGGACGTGCAGGTCGCCGGCACCCATCTGTCTGCGGTTAGCGAGGCCCTGGCCATAGAGGCGAAGGATCTCCCGGGGCTGGTTTTGCAGACGCAGCAGATGTTGTACGAGCTGGAAAGATTG
>CAZGRF010000902.1:0-1606 GCA_964527825.1 uncultured Pirellulales bacterium | reverse complement strand
TGCGCTTCGGCAGAGACGGCACTAGCCTGGCCGCGCGTCCACATAGGTGTCGTCATTCTGCGACTGGTCACCGGTCGTTTGCTGGTCGGTATCGGCGGCGTCCGCGTCGGCTGCCGAGTCGATCTGGTGGGCCTGCTCCTTCTTTTTCCGGCGACGCTCTCTCTTCGCATCCGCCTTTCGCTTTTTTGCCGTTTCTCTCGCTCGCTTCGCGTAGGTGTTCTGGTCTTTTGCCATAAATGGATTTGCTCCTGCGGTTCGGCCTTAATGGGTCGGTTGAGTGACTGCCGTCGATGGAGCCGCACCAAGCGCCTCGCACAGTTCCTCCAATTCCTCAGTGAATCGATGCCGCGACTCCACGGGAAGTCGAGTTGTGATTCGTCGATAATAAGCGATGCCCTCAAGCAGGTTTTCCCTAAACTCCCGGAAATACTCGGGCGTGTTCGCCGAGAGTCCTAGGTCGCGTTCCTCCAGTTCGTGGCGAAGGTAGTCAACATAGAGGGCCAGTTCCCGAATGAACATATGTGGGCGTTCCCAATCGGTCACGAGCGAAATCCGGCCGTAAATATGTCCGACCATTTCCTCCAGCGAGGCAACTGTGGAGAAGCTCGTGATGTTGGGGCCGCAGCAAACGGCCGGCGTGGCCGCCGGGTCAATCCCGTGCTTCAACGTGGCCCCGCCCGCCAGATCATGGCAGATGCACGACTTGGCAAGGATTTTGCGGCGGATCGCATCCCGCCGCTCCTCGGGCATGTCCTCCGTGGCAAGCTGCCGCAGTTTCAACTCCTGATACTGGCGCGACGCGGTGCAGATCGGCCACGAAGTAAACTCCGTATTGAACAGCCGGGCGAAACCTTTCGAGCAGGGGCTTCCGGGACGGCCTTCGGCGATTCGACGTCGTCGGGCTTCTTCACTGGCTGACGTGCGGAGATTCCAGAAGGGTATTCCGAATGGCGAACTATCGCTCAGATAGACATCGCCGTTGCTGACGGCCGCCAGCCTTGCAAGATGCTTCTCGTCGACGTTGGTAACCTCGGGCACGAGCAGGAAGGGAGTTCCCCACCCCGTACCGTCGACGCCGTAGACCTCGCGCAGCATCGTGTCCTCGGCGGCGGTCCCTATGCCGCCCTGCACGGTGACCCGGACGGCGTGCGGTTCGGGCAACACGTCCCGACCACGCTGGCCAAGTGCCCGGTTATAGGTGACATGCAGTTGTTCAATAAGTGCTTTCTTGTTCCGCTGGAATTCTTCCAGGATCGGTCCCAGCAGCAATCCCTTGGTGGCGAAAGCGTGGCCTCCGCAGTTCAGGCCCGACTCGATCCGGTATTCAGAGACCCACAAGCCGCGTTTAGCCAGGAACCGCCCTTGAACGGCAGCCGAGTGATAATCGCTGACCTTGAGGATGATCTTCTTCTTGAGCTCGCCGGCTGCGTCGGGCAAAAAATCGTCGAACTCGGTCGCGTATCCGTAGAGACGAGGGTTGATGCCCGCGGAGAATATGATCGACGAACGCAGCGAACTTTCGGCGTAGCCTCGCAAGGCCGCCGAAGCATCGCTGAATCTCGCGGGCAGCCTCTGGCCGTCGCGGTAGGCGTCGCGGTCACCCTTC
>CAZGRF010000901.1:0-1608 GCA_964527825.1 uncultured Pirellulales bacterium | reverse complement strand
GTACACGGAGCAGTAGGCCTTGCCATCCCCGTTGGGCTTCAGAAACGGACAGACATTGGGCAGCTTGCAGCAGGCGCCGCAGTTGACGCACTGTCCTTGACGCTTTTTCGAAACGGGCAGCATGGACGTGAAGGTCCGCTTGAGCTTGGCTGCCCAGGTATTTCTCTGCTGATCACTCATTCACAATGCCCCGATCATTCAACTCGTTCTACGGGGCTTGGTTATACGCGTTCGGCTGATTCGGGTCAATGGCTAAGACCCTGGAGGCCAACTTGTAGTTGGCCGATTGCTCGTTGCCTTGGCTCTGGATTCGCTGCGCCAATTCCTGGGCCTGCGTCAGGTCTCGGCGCTGCAGCGCGATGAGCAGCTTCACCGTTAGAGCGGAAACCGTGTCGGGATGTGAGGCAAGCAGCTCATCCGCCTCTTTCTCCGCCTTGGCCGGGTTGTTACATCGGAGGGCATAGTTCAGGAACATCTCCAGTGCTCCCTCGCGGCCGTACTTGAAAGGACTCTTCGAATAAAGGTCGATCGCCTGCCGCATTGCTTGATCGCCGGCTGCCTCATGGCCCATCTTGAACAGGAACAGCGCCGCATTGGCAAAGCTCTGCAGGTAGTTGAGTGAGAACACGTCGCCGCGCAGCTCCATGATCCGCAGCACGTTGACGAACATCTCCTCCCAGTTCCTTTCCGGCGATGCCGCCTGATAGGCGCGACCGTATTTCGATATCCCCTCCTCCTCGGTCTCGAACGTCTGATAGCGCGCCAGGCGAGACGCCATGTCTTCGCCGGTCACCTCTCGCATGACTTCCAGCAGATCGCTGCCCTTGCGGGACTCCCTGGCCGCAATCTTGTCGAGAATCTGGCAGACACAGTCCATGCCGTGCTCATCAGTCAGCCGTTTCGCTTCGAACATCGAGTAGGCATACCGGGCGTGGAGAAGCTGGCCTTCCCGCTCGACTGGAGTATCGCTAACGTACACAGAGAAGTTGCCCAGCATCCAATACGCCAGATTGACTTCCCTCTCCAGGTCGCGGCAGGTCTCCAGGTCGTATCCGGCGGCCCATTCCTCGGCCGCGTCGGTACCCATGTACTTCTCGACAAGGCGGTAGGTGATCGCGTTGGCGAAACCGTCGCTAAACCAACGCCAGTAGGGATCTGTCGGGCGAGCCCGGCGCAGCAGCGTCATCTCCGTGATTTCGTGAATAGCCACGTCAACCATGCCAACGCCGAGGAATTTCCGGAGTACGGGAAGAAACCCGGCGATGTACTCGCCGAAGTCCTTGTCCGGCGCGATCGGGATGCAGAACTCGAAGTCCTCGGGCGGCTCTTCGCCCGTCTTCCAATGGATCCGAGGATGGTATAGGGCCGAGTCCTTCTCGCGATCGTAGCTGAAGCTGGGCAACTGACCACCGGCGCGTAGGAAATCCTTGATCGTCGGTGTTCGCGCCAGATGGAGGGTGAGCCGACACTTCGAGAGTGAACCGGAAAGCTTGGCGAAGTCCTCACGTTGTTTCTCGCTGTCCGCATCGGCCGCCCCCAGGATACGGTTGATGTCCGCGATGATCTCCTTCTCCTTGCCGATGATCTCTGAGCTTTCGTGTCTCTCGG
>CAZGRF010000900.1:0-1614 GCA_964527825.1 uncultured Pirellulales bacterium | reverse complement strand
CTGCTCACCACCGAGCGCATCCGCAACCTGATTCTGTACAGTGCCGCGATCACGCGCCGCCAAGCGCAGAAGGGCGAGTTGACGAAGACGCTGGCGCGGGCCTTCGGCGGGGCGTTCACTCCTATGATGCAGTTCATGCTCGACAGCAATGCGCTGTCAGAGACAGAGCTGAACGAGCTGGAGACGCTGATCCGAAAAAAGCGCCGCCGGGAGAGCAAGGGAACCAAGACATGACCCCACTGTAACAGAACGCTTGAGCGAACGTTTCAGATAGCGGAGATGTCATCATGAGCGCAGTTGTGCAGACGATCAACTCGGCTGGCCGGGCATTCATCAGCCTTGCCCTGCCTATGCTGATCCAATCGAGTGTCTTGATTCTGATACTGCTTCTTCTCGATCTTGTGTCACGCCGTAAAGTCCGCGCGGTCTTTCGCTATTGGATCTGGATGCTGGTGCTCGTCAAGCTGGTCCTGCCGCCGTCATTGTGGTCGCCGATCAGCTTCGGGACCTGGTTCGGCCGGACGCTGGAGGTCCCGACGTTCACCTTGGAGGGGCGCGCAGAGCCTTCCGGTGAAGACCTGCCGAGACCCGCCGCGTGGCAGCCTCAAGCGCAGCTTGGGGATGGCTTGCCTGCTGCTCGGAACGGCGTCTTCGACAGGCTTGCGCGCGGGGTGGCACCGGCAAGCGAAGGCTTGCCGACGGAGCCGCCGGATGCAGGTCAGACTGTCGTGTCGTCGGATACGTCGCCAGCCGCAACATCTGAGCCTTCGCCCACACTGACTTGGCAAGGTCTTGCCTTGCTGGCGTGGGCGACCGTTGCAGTCGCTCTGCTATTGCTGCTGGCTCAGCGGGCACTATTCGTCAAGAGTTTGGTGGCCCAGGCTGATCCAGCGTCGGATTCTCTGCAGAAGGCCCTCAATGAATGTCGTGGCCGCGTGGGCCTCACACGACCGTTGGCCGTGAAGGTCTCTCCGAATGCGACGACCCCAGCCGTATGTGGGTTGCTCAAACCCGTGATCTTGATTCCGCGAAACCTCGTCCCGAAGCTGCGGTCGCGCGATCTGCAGGCGGTCCTGCTGCACGAACTGGCCCACATCAAGCGGGGCGATCTCTGGGTCAATCTTCTCCAAACGTTCTTGCAGATCCTCTACTTCTACAACCCGCTTTTGTGGATTGCCAATGCGATAATGCGCCGCGTGCGCGAGCAGGCGGTCGATGAGGCCGTCCTCGTAGCGATGGGTGACATTGCTCGGCAGTACCCCGAGACGCTGGTCAACATCGCGAAGTTGGCCTTCCGGCGTCGTCCAGCCCTAAGCCTGCGGTTGATTGGCGTCGTCGAATCCAAGAGCGCCCTACGCGGCCGGATCAAACACATCCTCAACCGCCCCTTGCCCAAGACCGCCAAGCTGAGCCTACTTGGCATGGCCGCGATCCTTCTCGCTGCTGCTATTCTCTTACCGATGGCGCAGGCCCGACCTTTCACCGATCGGGCTCGCAACGTCATGGTCCTTGCCGAGGAAGAGGCCCGCGCTCTCAATCATGCCTATGTCGGTACTGAGCACATCCTTCTGGCGCTTGCGCGCCAGCAAGACGCCGTCAGCGCGAAGGTCCTTC
>CAZGRF010000899.1:0-1628 GCA_964527825.1 uncultured Pirellulales bacterium | reverse complement strand
GCATCTACGACCGCGCGTTGTCCGACGGCGAGGTTCGGTACCTGGTCGGCGACCGGTAATAGAGACGCTCTTGTGCGTCAGCTCTGTACAACGACGGGGCCTGTGTCCACCTGACACAGGCCCCGCTTTATTGGGACCGATATCCGCATGAAACATCCGGGGGGAAGGGCGAAATTCTCTTCGACCGGCGTTTCTCGCCTGCTTACGCCTTCCCTCCGCCCCGCGTGTCCCCATGATGGCTTGGCGCTGCCGGGAAACACCAAATCACCGTTTGAGCCTGGAAAACGCTGAAGTCGCCCGCCGATTCGTCCGAAAAACCTGTTGACTCAGAAAACGCATAAGGCTATGATGAATTTGTCGGTGTGGGTCTGTGTCCAAAAGTGCCTCCTGGGGCGGCTGCTTCGTGGGAAGCATCGGAATAGGCCCGAGTCGCACACCGAGCCGGAGGTCCTGATAGAATGTGTTTCGTTTGGCACATGGCGAGGGTGGGGTCACTCTGGGGTTCGCACTGCCGCGTGTCGGGCCCACTGCGGATGCTTCTTGCGAGCCTTCGTTCTCCCCCGGCAGGACGTGACGGGAATACTTCCGCCCTGTGCTCCGATGAGCCCGGGATAGCCACAAACCACCCAAGCATGGCAAGGAGGCGCGAGTAGACGGAGGCGCGGCATCATGTCGCAGAATGGGGATGTGTAGACGTACTCACTAAGGTGAGGCAATCGTCATTTTTTCTTGAAGGAGGACAGCTATGCGAAAGAAACTATTTTATCTGTCGGCGTTTGTCTTGGTGGTGAGCTTGCTGTCGGCAAGTACCAGCCTCGGGTTCAACGCGGGCAGAGACCCCAGCCTCGTCGGCTGGTGGAAGCTGGACGACGGGGCCGGTAGCGCGGTGCTCGACTCGTCCGGCAACGGCAACAATGGCACGATCTCCGGGGACCTCGAGTGGGTTGTCGGCAATATCGGCGGGGCACTTTCCTCTAACGCCAGCGGTTACGTGGACTGCGGGAACAGCCCATCCCTCAATCCCGCAGATGGGATCACGATCGCCCTCTGGATCAAGAGTCCGGGATTCGGTGCGAACCAATGGGGCGCCTTTGTTGCCAAGGGCGACACCGGCGGCTCGTATCGCTTCGGCCGGAATAGCACCGGCGAGGCCACCCACTTCGGTTTAGGGGGTACCTACTACGATGGGACCGTCGTGGTAGCCGACGATGAGTGGCACCACATCGCCGCCACCTACGACGGGTCCACGATGCAGATCTGGGTGGACGACGAACCGGATACCTCGCTGGCCCACACGGGACTGATCAATACCTCAACGGTAACCTGCAGGATCGGTGAAAATGGGGACGCCACCGGGCGTACCGTCGTGGCCGTCTTTGACGACGTCCGAATCTACGACCGAGCGCTATCGGCGGAGGAACTCGCGATCGTGATGAGAGGCGAGTACGCGCCGATCGCCGAGAACCCCAGTCCGGCTGATGAGGCGACGGACGTGCCCCGTGAGGTGGTCCTCAGTTGGATCCCGGGGCCCTACGCCGCATCGCACGACGTGTATCTCGGGACCACTTTCGATGACGTCAACTCCGCCGATGCGGGCAGCCCGCTGCTCGTCAGTCCGGGGCAGGATG
>CAZGRF010000898.1:0-1630 GCA_964527825.1 uncultured Pirellulales bacterium | reverse complement strand
CAGATAGCCCCGAATGCGCTTGACGTGCAAAGATGCACGACGAATCGACGGATTCTGCGGGAGGCTGTTTCGCAAGGAGAAGACGACGGGAACCGGCTGTTTCCTGGAGTAGCGAAGGAGCTGGCCTGATCTTGTCAGGTGTTCATCTTCAGCGTCGTTGTGGCACAAGGGAGGGTCCGGTTGGGTTGCAGATCAGCCTATTGGGCCTAGCAGGTTGTCGAAAAACCCCTTCGGCGCGTCGTACGTGTAAGGGTGTTGCTCGACGAGGAAGGACCACGGCACCGACGAGGGGAACGACGATGCGCCGCGGTGATGACACCCAGGACCGGGTACCGGGCGATCATGCGTTGCGTGTGGTGCGCCGGCTGGCGGACCGCGCGCTCCAGGAGCTCTCGCCCCGGTTCGGAGCGATGTATCCGGCCGTGGGTGATCCCTCGATCGTGCCCGAGCGGCTGCTGCGCGCCCTGCTGCTGCAGGGGCTCTACACGGTGCGCAGCGAGCGCCAGCACGTTTCTTATGGCCCGCGCGGCAGCCTTCTTATCCCCGTCGCTCTCATGAGCGGCGAGCAACTCGTCCTCGTCCTCGAGCACCGGGGCAGCGTCTCACGTCGCTTCGGCGCGATGCTGGAACTCGCGAAGGGTGGGTCGCCCAGAGCGGAGGACACTCGCTGCAAAGGAGCTGACAAAGGATGCGGTGGCTGATCGCCTTGTGGTGCGTCAACGCTGTCACGGGAATCGCACTCTCTGCGTTGCTCATCGCCTTCCGCCTCAAGTTCAGCATGAGGCGTTGGAGGCGGGACCAGAGGAATGCAGAACCGCCCGGGACAACGTCGGTCACGGTTGTGATAGCGGCACGCAACGAGCAGAAGTCTATCGAGCGCACGCTTCGCGAATTCGCCGCTCTTCCGGGCGTACAGGAGGTCATCCTCGTGGACGACGGCTCAGACGACAAGACCCTGGCGATTGCGCGGTCTGTTGCAGCGGACAGCGGACGTGTCTCCGTTCTTGAAGCGCCGCCGCTCCCTTCCGGCTGGATGGGCAAGACGCATGCGATTCACTGGGCCAGTCAGTATGTGACCTCCGATTTCATCCTGTTCAGCGATGCGGACGTGCATCTCACAGAACTGCCTCTACAGGACGTTGTGGCACGGATGAACAGCGAGGCATTGGATCACGTCGGCGGGAGCTTCCGGCTCGGGACCTCATCTCTCTCTGAGGCAATGCTTGGCCCCGTCTTCGCCGCCGTTGCATTTATCGCTTTGGGGCTGGTCGCGTCGAAACATGGTGCAGGTACGGGTGCGTTCAACCTTGTGCGCACATCGGCGTACCGCCGCTTGAATGGCCATGCGACGATACGAGACCGGGTGGCGGACGATGTGGCGTTGGCTCGCCAGTTCCAGACCCAGGGCCTCCGGTCGCGCTTCCTCGACACCAGTCCGGCGATCTCGGTGCGCCTTTTCGAAGGCTTCCAGGGGGTTTCCCTGGCGATGTCACGCTGGTCCGTTCTCTTCTCACGCCGGTCAGCCTGGTTGGCGCTGGTATTGAGCCTCTGCGTTGTCGCCATGAACTGCTCACTCGTACTTGCTCCCCTTGCGCTGTGCACGGCAGACGCTGCGCCGTCGTCCGGTTTC
>CAZGRF010000897.1:0-1635 GCA_964527825.1 uncultured Pirellulales bacterium | reverse complement strand
AACTGCTCCGGCGCGCACCCGAAGGTAGACGAGCTGAGGCATGGCAAGAGAGACGATCAACGCAGCCAGAGCAAGAGCCGAGAATGCGCACTCCGGCAGGATCATCAGCCGCAGGTTGATCAAGCACGTCGTGGACATAGCCGCGGAGTCATCCAGTAGAGGCCGAGAGGGCCGGCCCGCTGGTCAGGCCTTGGCCTAGCTGGATCATCCAGCTTGTCTGCCCCACTGCCAGCCAGTACACTCATGCTTGTAGCAACCACTGGCTTTGGGCGGATTCGTGGGATCCGGGCCACTTGAATTCGATCGTTTGCGGCAGCCATCTCAACACCGGCGTACCAGGCCGCTAGCGGTAGGAGACGGAGCGTATGGCACGACAGATTTGTCGAGGTATGAGATCGATCGCTGCCTGGATGGCTTGGTGGACCGCTGTCGGCGTTGTCGCCGCCGGGCAGCCTGTATCTGAAAAGGGCGCCCTACCATCGGGTGTCCACGTCGCCTGGGATACGTCAAAGGCGTACAGGGAGGCAACACCGACACGTGAACGCATCTGTATCAACGGCCTCTGGCGGTGGCAGCCAGCGGAGGCGAACTCGGAGCAGGTGCCTGAGGGGAATTGGGGCTATTTCAAGGTTCCGGGATGCTGGCCGGGTGTGACTGACTACATGCAGAAGGATAGTCAGACAGTGCATGCCCACCCAAGCTGGCAGAACCGGAGAGTGGGTGACCTCGCCGCCGCCTGGTACGAGCGTGAGATCACGGCCCCGCCCTCCTGGGCCGGTCGCCGCATCGCCCTTCGTCTGGAGTATGTGAATTCCTACGCAGTGGTCTACGTGGACGGCGACAAGGCCGGCGAGGCCCGGTTCCCGGGAGGCGAGGTGGACTTGACCGCCTGTTGCCTTCCGGGCCGCACCCATCGGCTCAGTCTCCTCGTCGTGGCCATGCCGCTCAAAGGGGTGATGCTCTCCTACACGGATACCGCCTCGGCCCGAGAGGTCAAGGGGACGGTGGCTCGGCGAGGCCTGTGCGGCGATGTCTACCAGGTCGGCATGCCGGCCGGACCGCGAATCGTTGATGTACGCATGGCGACATCGGTTCGCAAACAGGAACTCTCACTCGATCTTGGGCTCGAAGGACTCGCTCCGGAGACCGAGTATACCGTGGGCGTGCGGATATTGAAAGAGGGTCGCCTCGCGAAGGAATTCATGGGTCGCCCATTTCGAGGAAGCGACACCCATGAGGGCCGCGTTGCATGTACAGAGAAGTGGATGCCGGAGAAACTCTGGGACATTCATACACCGCAGAATACCTACGACGCGGAGGTTTCGCTTCTCGACGATGGGGGCAGAGCGCTGGACACCGGCTGGACCATTCGTTTCGGGTTCCGCGAGCTTTGGATCGACGGCCGCGACTTCTACCTCAACGGCACCCGTATCTTCCTCGCGGCGGTGCCGCTCGACAACGCTCAAGTCAGTGCGGCGCTGGCAACCTACGAGGCATCGCGAGAGAGCCTGGAGCGGCTCAAGAGTTTCGGCATCAACTTCGTCTATACCCATAACTACGGCTGCGAACCAGGCTCGCACCTGAGCTTCGCGGAGGTCCTCAGGGCGGCCGATGACGTAGGGATGCTCGTGTCAT
>CAZGRF010000896.1:0-1635 GCA_964527825.1 uncultured Pirellulales bacterium | reverse complement strand
AGGAAATCCACGGCATTCTCAACAAGCCGCCGAAGAAGCTTGCGTGCGGTCAGAGCCCTCTGTGCCAGAATGAGTGAGACAATTCCTTGCCGTTAATTAGACTAGAGGGCAAGGAGATTATGACTATGCTGGATGTTATGGATAAGACCCGGAACCAGAGGTTGTTGGCCACGGAGAGAGGGGAGCCGAAGCGTAGCGGAGGCGAGCCGAACGGAGGGGCCAACAACCGGGCCGCCGATTCTGCCGTCCCCGATCCGGAGGTCTCGGCTCGGCCCCAAAGACGACGGTTCACGCCAGCGTACAAGGCCCGCATTGTCCAAGAGGCACAACGCTGTACGGAGTCCGGACAGATCGGGGCTCTGCTGCGACGCGAAGGCCTGTATTCCTCGGCTCTGACACAGTGGCGTCGACAATACCAAGCCGGGGCTCTGCAGGGCCTCAAGGATGACAAACGCGGCCGCAAACGCACACGCGAGGCCCGAGACGAGGAACTGCAACGGCTACAGCGGGACAATGAACGGCTCAACAAGAAGCTGCGCCAAGCCGAACTGATCATTGAGATTCAAAAAAAAGTTGCGGCCATCCTCGGCCACCCCATCGAGACGCCCCCGAACAGCGAGGACGTCTCATGAGCATGATTCAGCCGCATCGTAAGCAACTCGGCGCCGTGTCACTATGTCGAGCCCTGCGGGTCCCCAGGGCGTCATTCTACCGGCAACAGGGAAGCCAGGCCTCCACCGACCTGGTCGTGACACGCAAACGCCCCGAGCATGCCTTGTCCGAGGGGGAACAGCAAACCGTGCTGGCGACCTTGCATGAACCGCGTTTTGTCGATGTGGCGCCGCCGCAAGTCTATGCCCAACTCCTGGAAGAAGGGCAGTATCTCTGTTCGATACGAACCATGTATCGCCTCCTGGCCGCCCATCATGAGGTTCGAGAACGGCGGGCCATCGCCTCGCATCCCGTGTACGCCAAGCCCGAGTTGCTCGCCACCGGGCCCAATGAGGTCTGGTCGTGGGACATTACCAAGCTCAAGGGCCCGGTCAAGTGGACCTACTACTATCTGTACGTCATCCTGGATATCTTCAGCCGTTATGTCGTCGGATGGATGATCGCCGAGCGCGAGTCGGCCACGCTGGCTCAACGCCTGATCACGGAAAGTTGTCGCAAGCAGCAGATCGTCCAAGACCAACTGACGCTACACGCCGACCGGGGCTCATCGATGAAATCCAAGGTCGTCGCCCAGTTGCTCGCGGATCTCGGGGTCACCAAGACCCACAGCCGCCCGCACGTCTCTAATGACAATCCGTTCTCTGAAAGCCAGTTCAAGACCATGAAGTATCGCCCGGAATTTCCTGCTCGGTTCGGCTGTATCCAGGATGCCCGTGCCTTTGGCTGTGACTTCTTCCCTTGGTATAACACCGGGCATCGGCACTCAGGCTTGGCGCTCTATACTCCCTTCGACGTTCACTACGGCCGCGTGAAACAGGTCCATCAATCTCGCCAGGCGGCCCTGGACGCCGCCTACCAGCGGCATCCCAACCGCTTCGCACGCAAACCGCCCGAGGCGGCGCTGCCCCCTCAGACCGTCTGGATCAATCCGCCCAAGCACACTGAAAACCAAGTGATGAATTA
>CAZGRF010000895.1:0-1639 GCA_964527825.1 uncultured Pirellulales bacterium | reverse complement strand
CCCGGGCAAAGCGGCTGTGGCCCGCGCCAGCTCGATGTCCGTCGTCACCACCGGATCCGAGAGCTCTTCGAGCGACACCTTCTGAATCTGCGTGCCGTGGGGATAGCTTCGGCGGATTGCAACGTAGGGCACGAGGGGCATGTCCAGTATCGAAAGGACCTGCCCCTGCGGCAGGGTCAGATGAACCTGGCCGTTCACTTCGGTTGTCTCGCAGTCGCCGAGCACAACATCGATGGGGCCGGCCTCGTTCCCGTCGGCAGCGCATGACGTCACGCTTGCGAAAGCGACTGTCTGCGACGATGAAATGCCGGAAGCCCCGAACTTCGGATCGCCGAATACGTGATACGTCTGCGACCAGAGTCGATCCTCGATACTGTCGCCAATACCCTGCTTGGTCTTCTTGACGGCAAGCCCGACAGACTCTCCCATACCCCACAGTCTGAAGAAGGCGTTGGAATACTGTCCCCATCCGGCCGAATCTGTGGCCCCCAGGTACACGGCTGCACCTTTGCTCAGGAAGGCCTCTGCCAGGCAGAACGCCCCGGCATACCGTCCGGTCTGGCAGGCGTGTGCGAACACGAATGGGCTGGTTGTCCCAAAGAGATTGGCCTGACCCTGGACATCGGCTGTCGTGACGCCGTTCCAGCTCCCGGTATTGCCGTGGCCGGCCAGGAAGATCACGTCCTGATCTGCCATGCTGGCGAGGAGCGTGGCGGTCGTGGGCTGGTCCAATACCGTCTGCGCAGTCAGCGGAGGCACGAATTGGCCGGCCAAAGATGTCAACGCCCCTTCGACCCAACTCTTGAAATCGATGGCATTGTCGCCTGAACCGGGGTGACCGCTGACCAGCAGAGAATGAGAACGGTCAAATGCCTTGCCGCCCAGGCCGGTCTGAAGGGCTGTCCCCAACGCGCCGGCCGTGTTGCCAATGATTCGCCCAATGCTCAGCTCCGGCCACTCCTCATCGCCCGAGGTACTGGCATATCGGTAGTCGGAGACAAAATCCCAGACCTGCGTGCCCCCCGTGTACTCATACGTGAATTTCTTCCCCTGAGCCGGGACGATCTCGGTCTCGCCGACGATCAGCAGGTACCCGTTCGATGCCCAGCCACCGGCGAGCTGACCACTCCAGGCGCCGCCGACGTGAATGAGCTGGAGCAGACTGGCGACATCATACTGATCGTTGTAGCCCAGCGCACCCTGCTTGTAGAAGGCCAGCTCCGCCATGTGGGACAACACGCTGTGAACATCCGCCGTCGCCTGCGTGGGGCCCTGGTAAGAGCCCGGGTTGAACATGGCGTAAAGCCGATAAGGATTGGTTACAATAAGATAGTCGCACAGCCCCACAGCATATTGATGGGCCTCCTGCAGACCCTGTGTGCCCTCGGACGATGTGACTTGGAGTACAGGCCACGGGTCAGAGGCGGAGTAGTCTTGGCCGGCCGGCGGAGGACCGCTATAATCCAGATAGATGAAGTGGCCGATCTTGGGGGGCGGCACAGATGGATGTTGCAGCACCGGTACAGCGTGGTAGGTATAGGTTCTCTGCGCTGAGGCCGGGATATCGTCGCCGTGGATTTCACAGTAGCCGAACCGGCCCACGGGGTTGTAGCGGCCCACCCATTGCGCCCCTGCGCTG
>CAZGRF010000894.1:0-1639 GCA_964527825.1 uncultured Pirellulales bacterium | reverse complement strand
AATCCTCTTTCCCATTGGGTTATCCCCTATCGAATCATTGATTGAATTGACATGGCGCGCCACGCACAGTCAACGTGGCGCGGGTGAGGGAGAATTGCTTTTCGGTCTCACCAAGCATGCCGGGAGCCTATCAAGAGCCAGGGCCGGCGTCAACCACTAATTGTCGGATAACGGGGACGCACCCCATGTTACAGTTGTAGAAGTTCGGTATCTGGAAGGGCAACGGCTCACGAGGCTGGTGGGCGGTGACTTCCCTACTACTCCTGCCAAGCGAAATCTCTGCGACGATTCCCTTTAACGACGAAAAGACAAGGACTTACGACACCCATGGAAGGCAGGTTGTTTGCTGAAATCGTTCTTGACGAGCGGCGAAATGTAGTTTACTATCTATCGAATAGCAATGTGAGACAATAGAAAGGTAAACACATGAGTAAGCGGACAGCTCTGTAGGGTGTGCATCGCTCATCGTGTCGCGGGCATCCCTTCGACTGGGCTCAGGACAGGCTTGCTCGCGCGTACCGAAGGCGTCTCGTCTTCGCTTCGAGGGCAGGATGCCCTCGCCACGCGCGGGCGGGGACGCCCGCGACACGACTACTGGCGACGCGAGACGTATCGTGCGGCGGGGGAAGCGAACGATCATCAGAATGGAAGGGAGACATTATGTCTGGACCGTGTTGCAACAATTGCGTGTACTGCATTTTGGACCCGGAGGATTGGCTTCGGTCGCTGTGGTTGGGCGAGTCGATCGTGCCGAGGTGTGCAAACCACCCGCGATGGCCGGGCGTGCTGCACGATGTGCCCGGCGTGCCCTGCGCGAACTACCAGCCAAGGCCCGAGCCCCCGAAGGAAGACGCCGTCCGTCTGATCCCGCTGTCCGGCGGTGGCTACGCCTGGGTGGACGCCGCCGACTACGAGTGGCTCAACCAATACCATTGGCGGCCGGTAAATGGGTACCCCTGCCGACTTGACGGAAGGCGAGCGGTGCTCATGCACCGCGAGATCATGCAGGCGCCTGCGGACAAGGTCGTGGACCACATCGACGGGAACAGACGTAATGCCTGCCGGTCCAACCTGCGTATCTGCACGCGCGGCGAGAATCGGTTCAACCAGCGCAAGCGGCGCACCGGCCACTCGCGCTTCAAAGGCGTCACGTTCAACAAGCGCATGCGCAAGTGGGCGGCACACTACAGACTCAACGGCCGACTGTACCACCTCGGCTATTTCGACGACGAGGTCGAGGCGGCCCGGGCGTATGACTACGCGGCGGTCAAGTACTTCGGCGAGTTCGCCTGTGTGAATTTCCCGAGGGAATGGCCTCCTGAACGCCGGACCAAGGTCCGTGAGGAATACCTGCAAGCCGAGGCGACGCCGGCGAGGAAGGGTGACGAGGCAGGATTCGAAGCCAAAGACAACCAACAGGCACGCAGATAACGCGGCTCTCGGCCTCATGCGCGAACATGAGGCCGACGTCTTTGTCTACGGGGTCACCCCCTCCGGCGAGTACCCCAAGTAGTATCTGTAAATCTATGTGATTGATGGGATTACGGTGAAAGAGAATGCCGCGGCAATCCTGTCGCCGGGCCAGTTTCAGTGCGTAAGGGAGTAGAGAATGATGTTGATGCCCATTTCGATCATCCGG
>CAZGRF010000893.1:0-1642 GCA_964527825.1 uncultured Pirellulales bacterium | reverse complement strand
CCGGCGGGCCGGAATCACGTCCGCACTTCCAAAGAGTGCTTGACGTCAGCCGGGACGGACGGCATTCTATGGTGACTTCTGTGCGCTGGATTGTGGCCACGCTCAGGCAAAATGCGAAGTATCCAAATACGGGGTGCTACTCATGGCAGAGACTTCTCCCTCCAACGTTCACAGCCCGACGCAGACGACGCCGCTGGTCCCTCGCCAAATCCTCTTTCCTTTCATTCTTCTGACCAGCCTGTTCGCCTGGTGGGGTTTGGCCAACAACATGACCGATACCCTGCTGGCGGCGTTCAAGCGGATCATGAGCATGTCCGACGCCAAGACCGCGCTGATCCAGGTGGTGTGCTACGGTCTGGGGTACGGCCTGCTGGCGATTCCGGCCGCTATCTACATCAAGAAGTTCAGCTACAAGTCCGGCGTGCTTCTCGGCCTTGGCCTGTATACCGTGGGCGCTCTGCTGTTCTTCCCCGCCAAGCTGACCGCTAACTACTTCTGCTTCCTCGGCGCGATCTGGATCCTCTTCGGCGGGCTCTCGATTCTGGAGACGGCGGCGAATCCGTATATCCTCGCGATGGGGCCTGCCGAGACGGCGACGCGCCGACTCAATCTCGCCCAATCGTTCAACCCTATCGGCTCCATCATGGGCATCATCGTCAGCAAGATGTTCATCCTGTCGAAACTGAACACGGCCAGCGCCGAGGAGCGTGCGGCCATGAATCCGGAGCAGTTGCAGGCAATGCAAGCCGGTGAGCTCAACGCCGTGACTATGACTTATGTGACTGTTGGGCTTATTCTTGTGGTGACCTGGATTCTCATCGCGATGAACCGGAAGATGCCCAAGACAGGCGAGGCTGGTGGGTCGTTGAACCTGGGACCGACGTTCAAACGACTTATCCGTAACCGGCACTACATGTGGGGCGTTGTTGCCCAGTTCTTCTACGTAGGGGCGCAGATCGGCGTCTGGTCGTTTACGATCCGCTACGCGATGCAGGAGCTGAACCTCGAAGCAAAGGTGGTCCCCGGCGGCAAGACCGCCGAGGATATGGGCGCCACCTACTACATGGCAGCGATCATCCTGTTCACAAGCTCACGCTTTGTCTGCACGTGGTTGATGCGGTACATGACGCCCGCCAATCTCCTGACTCTTCTGTCGGCGATCGCCATCGCACTGACCCTGACCGTGATCTATGTGGGTGGCCCCGTCGGCGTGTACGCCCTCATCGGCATCTCTGGCTGCATGTCCCTGATGTTTCCGACGATTTTCGGGCTCGCCTGCCGCGGCCTCGGCGAAGACACCAAGCTTGGAGGCGCAGGCCTGATCATGGCCATCCTTGGCGGGGCGGTCCTTACGCAGATCCAGGGCCTCGTTTCCGACAGGACGGGCAGCATCAATCTGGCCTACTGGGTGCCCGCGGTCGCCTTCGTGGTAATCACCTACTACGGAGCCGTGGCGTGCCGAAAGGACCTGCCGAACTCCGCGACGAAGTAATCGCGACGTCAGAATCAGCGCAAGAAACAAGCCGGTCGAGTCTCTCAGGACGCCCGACCGGCTTGTGTCGCTTCGGCGAAGGCCAAATCCCCTGTGTCAGAAGGTCATGCCGACGCTGAGAATATACTTCACATCGGTACCTCCTCGGCC
>CAZGRF010000892.1:0-1644 GCA_964527825.1 uncultured Pirellulales bacterium | reverse complement strand
TGTGGTCCACGGAGGGGTCCAAGCGGCATTTGTAGATGAGACGTTGCACGTTAGAATCCTGTTGAACGTCGCCTGCTTCGGGACCCTTGGATGCTCCCCTGGCGGGGCGGTTGCCCCAGGTCACCCCGGAAGTCATGCTCCACTCGGCGGACGTCTGCAAAGCGATTCGAACATTCACCGACTGACCCGTCGGGGCAGTGAGCCGTTGGACCACGACGTTGTCGGGCCGGGAGGCGAAAGTCTGACGAAGCCAGTCGCCATGCTCATCCGTCCAAGCGACCTTGATCTCACTGTTCTCGAAATTGACAGTGCGGAGATAGTTCCCAACTGACGCCGTTTTCGGAAGATCAAGCTGCATCAGGAATGCCGGAATGGTGCGGTGTGGTTCGGTATTCTGCTTGATAGGGCTTTCATTCATGCGTCCAACCGCAAGCTCCATGGCTTCGCGGTATTTGCCGTCCAGCGCCATTTGCCGCACTTGCGGAAATATGTCCGCGACTTTGGGGGCCTCCAAAGGCCTCTTCCACGGCATGAGCAGGCTTTCGTGGTGGAAAAGGACTTGCTCTGCGTAGGGATCGCCCATCAACTCGATATTCATCGCGCCATTGCCGGTGATGAGACACTCGCTGACCAGGTCGCCCGGCGCGATGCTGCAGAAGCCCCGCGGCGGCACCATCTTCCGCTTGACCCGTTCCGCCAGCGGCATCGGTGAAATCTGATATGTTCTCGCGGGCGCCGCTTTGGGGAGGAATCTGTCCTGTTGCACACGGCGAAGGTATTCCGCCGAACGATTGTCGGTCTGTGTCGCGCCCGCCGCACCTGAAATGGATGATGAGCCTTCGCCTGCTGCCAGCGGCCGAAGCGCCTTCAGAGAACCCGCCAAACCGGCAGCGACCGCACTTGTCTTAAGGAAATCTCTCCGTTCCATATGTTCCTCACCTATATACTGTCTTAGCAGTTTCTGAATGCCGATCAAGCAATGTGATTGACCCAGTCCAGCGGATTGCGCCGGCCCAGCTTCAAATGAACCTCCACCGGTTTTCCTTCCGGCAGGTGCAGGTCGCAGGTGGCCGAGCCCGACTGGGGCTTGGCCACCAGAACAGCAGTGGGCGAGGAAATCCCCTCGATGCCATAGCGTGCGATCAACGTGATGTCCTGTTTCCTCACCGAGGTGACCGTCAAGTCCACGGTCCGGGCTTCCATGTCCCAAGCCAGTCTGTCGAGCCTCGCAAAGGTGTGGAGCAGCATCCCACTGATGGATCCTTTGCTCAGCGAGGGGGGTAGGGCGGGAAGCACCTCGATCACGCCGGGGCGGGAGTAGGCCAGCATTTCCATGATGATCGTGGGAATCGCGCCTTGCGCATCCGGTGCGCCCATCCCGGAGTAGGGATCGTGGGGACACCGGAGCGTCGGGGTGACCCAGCCTGTTTCGATCAGTTGCCGCAGTTCGCTGTCCACCATGTAGCTGTCTTTGAGCCGCGCTCCGATCAAGGCGCGATGACTGGGGCCATGACCGGCCAGCCGCTCCGGAACACGGCGCCGGTTGGCCATCACTGCGGCCTTGGCCAGTTGCGGCGTGCGGTCCGGATCGATCTCGTCGCCGGGCCAGGCGCCGTAGCAATGAGAGGTATGGCGATGGACATA
>CAZGRF010000891.1:0-1647 GCA_964527825.1 uncultured Pirellulales bacterium | reverse complement strand
GATCTGCGAAACCCCCGCACGGCCGAGCAGGCCGAGAAAGCTCTCCGAAACCAGCCGCTCCGGCGCGACGTACACGAGCTTGAGCGTCTTGCTGCGAATCCGCTGAATGACGTCGCCCTGCTCCTGGGCCGACAGCGAACTGTCGAGCCGCGCCGCCGGCACGCCGCATTCGGTCAGTGCATCGACCTGGTCCTTCATCAACGCAATGAGCGGCGACACCACCACCGTCAGCCCGGGCAGCAGCACCGCCGGCGCCTGAAAGCACAGCGACTTGCCACCCCCTGTCGGCAGCACCACGATCGCGTCTTTGCCCCGCCCAATGCACTCGATCGTCTGCTCCTGCAACGGCAAAAAGCTATCGTACCCCCAATACTTGGCCAATGCCTTCCGAACCTGCTCGATCATGATTCCTGCCTCGAACAAGACTACGTCCCGCCGCTCGCGCCCCAACGGCCTGCCGCACCATCATAGCACCTCAAGCCGAGATTCCCAGCGCAAATCTGAAGACCCGTGTCATGCACCCGAAGCCACCACCAAGCACATCACCGAGTGTCACGACCTATCTACGAATTCTTTCGTAAGAACATAGTAGCGAAGTGCGCAGGGATGGCGTCTGCCCGTAGCGTAAGACCGTCATCGATGATTTCATCGCAAATTGATCCCCGCACGTAGGGTGGGTCCTTGACCCACGCGGGACTTCCATCGATTTCTCACGCAGAGACGCCGAGATGGGCTGGCGCCCGCAACGGCTGGGCCGGCTCGGCCTACGACGGTCGAAATACGAATTCTTTCGTAAGCGTCTGTTAACGTCGACTGGGAAAGGAGAGCGCGGGTCGCAGTTGGCATGGCTGAGGGACGAGCGAGGATTGCTCAGCAAGCATCCTGGAGGGTGGGGTCCACCCCACCGCAACGTCATCGAAACGGCCAATACGAATTCTCTCGTAAGCACCTGTTAACGTCGACTCGGAAGGAAGATCGCGGTCAGCTTGTCAATCCCACGGGCGGGGGTACCCGTTCGTGGGGACGCCGTAGGGGCGAATGATTATTCGCCCCCTACCTATGCCCTCACGGGCACACTACAAACGCTGGGATCACCCCCGAGGGCGGGGGTGCCACATATCCTCATGCTCCCGCGTGAATCCACAGACCGGCCGCAAAAAGAAGTAGAAATCAACCGTCTGGGTCGTATAATGCCAAGCATGACCAAGCAAGAAATAACTCAGCGCCTCTCGGAACGTCTGGACGAGATACGACACCGGTTCGCCGTGCAGAGATTGGCCCTGTTCGGCTCCGCTGTCCGCAGCCAAATGAACGAGGCCAGCGATATCGACGTCCTGGTCGCCTTCAACGGCAAAGCGACCTTCGACGCCTTCATGGACCTCAAGTTCTACCTGGAAGACCTCCTCGGCGCCCCGGTCGATTTGGTGACCGACAACGCGCTGCGGCCGCAGGTGCGAAGTGCCATTGAGGGAGAACTCACCGATGTCGCGTGATGAGATCATGTATCTGCGCGACATCGCGGGCAGTTGTGCGCGGATATCACGCGTGGCCCAGCCGCCCTCGGCTGGGATCACCCCGTTCGTAGTGACGCCGTAAGGCGTTATCCTCAAAGTGTTAAGTGTCAAGTTCGAAGTGTGAAGCAAAGGG
>CAZGRF010000890.1:0-1647 GCA_964527825.1 uncultured Pirellulales bacterium | reverse complement strand
AGCCACGTTCGGAACTGGCAAGAGGCCGGGACGCCCGATTGGCTCTACTCATGGCTGTGAAGTGGCGTGACGAGATCGAGCGAGCTGTTGACCGTGTCAAGAAGCCCGCCAAACGGTCCGAACTCGACCGCTGGTTCCGTAAGCAGTGGTACCGCTGCCATGCTGTACGCCTGAAACGCGAACGACAGCCTGCGATGGAGAGAACAGACCGACATCAGATCGGTGAGCATGGAGGTGATGAAAATGGAAAAGAAAGAAGGGGAAGTGGGCGGCCCTGGAGTGCTACCCATCGTGCAGCATGGTCCGACCCAATACTTCGCGGACCTGCGATTGCGGCAGTTCAGGAACGTGAAGGATCCACACGATTACGTGGACTTCGACAGCGAGAAGGGCCGGCCGATGTGTGAGCGGGCCGGCATTGTCGTATGCAAAGAGTGCCAGATGGCGGCTATCATTTCGTCGGCGGCCGACAGGACAGTGCTGCGGTGCATGAACTGCCTGGCGTTGATTGTGCCGCGGGTGAGGCTGTGAGCCTTCCTGCGGGTTATCCCGCCCACCCACCCCATGAATCTCTGTCCGACAGAGGAGGTGGCTGCGGTGCAAACAGAGCGCGACATGTTGCACGGCGGTTCCGCCTCACTTACGAGGCGAACCGCCATCAGAGCGGTTTGGTCCTGAGGTGATTCAGATGGGACAAGACAGATGCATTGGCAATTTCATTCTGGGTGAGTGTTTTGCGGATGCCAGGTGCCGTCACGAGCACGAGGTGCGGCTCTTCAACATCGGCAGGGACCATTTCGTTGCATGCGATACGTGCCGAACCTGTATGCATGTCGGCTCAAACCTGATGAGCAACTGGCGGCGGGAGAATGAAGATACGTGGCGACGCAATCGCGAGAGTGTAAGAGGGTACCGGCTGTTTGCGTGAGCCGGGCGGCAAGGTCGTTTAGGCCAGCTTTGTCGCAGTTTGGCTGCGATGGAGATTGCAGGCCCCTCTGTGGTGCCCGCAATCAGGAATTTTCACCACGCAATCCCGCTCCTTAAATCTTTTGGTCTTCGACCAAAAGCTATAAGAATCGGGCTCGACTGTCGGCAAAAATTCGCAATTCATCGCCAACGTCGGGAACCTCGCCGGGTGTCCATCAACTCGTGCTGCAATTGCGGCGAAGCGTGGGCAGTATCGTTCGCACTCTCGCGAACGGACTTGATGTTAGTCTTCTTGCCGGCGAGAACCCTCGACCCTCTTGCACGGACGGTTTCACTCCGTCTTATCGCCACGGGGTGTCGAAAGACGGAGGTGGTCAACGTGGACCAAGAAGAAATCGAGATATACGACGGCATCGTCGTGCCGGCATCTGCACTGCGGCAGGAGCAACGCAGGACCAGGTACGGGAACCTGGCGGACGTGCCGGACGAGGAGCTGGCAGACCCGGACGAACTGGAACGGGTCATGTACAAAGAGCAGTGGTGGCCTATTCTGAGTTTGCCACAGCAGCGGTGGGAGTGTGCGATTCGTCCCAACATGGATGAGGACGGCAGGGTTGACTGGGGTGCGTTTGGCACTGTGGATTTCGACAGCTACCGGCCGCAACACAGCAAGCTTCGGTACAAGGCTGAGCAGATGATGGAGCAACTCAAGGACCGTGT
>CAZGRF010000889.1:0-1650 GCA_964527825.1 uncultured Pirellulales bacterium | reverse complement strand
TTCTGTGCGGCGGGACGTGTTTCAGGGTATACTGGAAGAAGCGGACGACGGCGCCACGTCGAGCGCTGATCGTCGAACGCTTGTATTTGGCATCACACATCTGCATGTATCTGAGAGCGGCAGTTCGGACGCGATCGTGGTGCAGTTGGCTGAAATACTCTTCGTGGCAGAATCTAAACTCCGCTTCAGGGATGATCCCCAGATGCACCAGGTAACGCTCCAGACGATTCACACGAGAGTTTAGTCCTCTCACCACGCACCGCCCATCTCTTCGATACCACTCCTGATAGTCGTCCCTGAACCTGTCGAAATCGACGCGCGTCAGCTCGTCGAGCGGTTTCCCTGTCGCTATCAAAAGCCACACGAGCAGGTTCATCTCGCTCCCAGCCGAGTCGGCCCCATAGCGCAACTCGTCGCGGGCCTGTTCGAACCGCTCACGCCAGGGCTTCAGGGCAACCTTGTACCGGGTGGCGAAATCGACGTGCAGCGAGACCAATAAGTCGAGAGTCGAACGATAATATCCTCGCAAGAGAAGAAACGCCACAAAACCGCTGAACCTGTGCCGCATAGATGACCGTCTGCTGTCCAACAGGTCGATGATTTCCTCCTCGGCCCACTCGGCGATGGGCTTTGCGATGTGATGCAGCATGACCCCAGGAGCACGTTTTAGCCCCTCCAGCAACTCGGTGGACGTGAGCTGACAACTATCGTCCAGGAACCGATGATATTCGGCGACGATGCCATCGTCCGTCTGTGCCGTGCCGCGGCCGAGAATCACGACGCGCCTCCATCTGGTGAGAAGTCGGTCGGCCACATGCCGTCCAGGGCGGCCTGGGCTTGGCGGAATTCCTGTTCCACGAACTCGTCGCAGAGATGGAGGTATGGCAGCAGAGACTCTGGGCTGCGATGGCCCACCATGTCCCGAACGGCAGGCTCGGACATGCCTCCCTGGATGAGCTGGGTGATCCCGGTATGCCGGAAGAGATGGGCATGCACGTGATCGAGGCCGCACTTCTCGGCGTAGTAATAGATCATCTTTTGCACTGCATTGGCGGTGAGGGGCTGACCACACGCCTTGCCCTTGAAAGCGACGAAAACGTGGTCTACGTCAGGAAACAGGTCCCTGCGCTCTTCGTCCAGGTATCGATTCAGCGCGTTGAAAGTCGGGGCGCTCATGAACACGGTCCTGGGGTTGTTTCCCTTGGTCACGGGAATACGAATGGTGCGTCGGCTGCACTCGACGTCCTGGAAGCGAATGGCGACGACTTCACTCACCCGCAGGCAACTGAGCCACATCAGGAGTATCAGCGTGCGGTCGCGCCAGCTACACAGCGCGTCGAGAAACACGTGCAGGTCGTCGCCAGACAGAATGTCGGGGATGCGCTGTGGCTGCTTCCGGTACAGGCTCTGCCTCGACTGCCGAAATCCTCGCCGCGCGCGACGAGGGGAAACGGGGTTCCGAGGATAGCGGTCCGGGTCGAGCAAGTGCAGTTCGTTGAACAGAGATGACACGGCGGCCAGGCGCCTGTTGATCGTGGCTCCAGAGCAACCGGCCTGCTCCTGCTGCTTCATGAAAGCGACGCAGTCGGGTCTGTTGACGGCTTCTGGTAGCTTCAGGATTACGCCAAAGAAGGTGCTCAGATCGTGAGC
>CAZGRF010000888.1:0-1654 GCA_964527825.1 uncultured Pirellulales bacterium | reverse complement strand
TGGGCAGGTCGTCGTTCGCGGTGGTGTAAGCCAGACCATAGTTGAACGCAATCGTACAAAGGTCGATGGTCGCATCCGAATCCCGCAGGAAGATCGAGCCGCCGATATCGGTGGAGTAGTTCTGCGTAAACAGACAGTTGATGATCTCGGCCTCAGACTCGTTTTCGCCATAGAAGCCGCCGCCGAAGCTGCCGGCATCGTTCGCCACGATCCATGTGTTCTGGATGATCGGACTCGCATTATTGCACCAGAAGGCGCCGCCGTCGCCGGTGGCCATATTGCCCACGATGCGACAATTGTCGATCATCGGCGAGGCCTCCTGGATCAGGAACGCGCCGCCGTTCTCTGCATAGCCGTTGCGAATGGTCAGCCCGCGAATGACATAGTTGGGGTCTTCGTTGCTGTCCGCGATGAACGCCCGGCCCAGCATCTGGCAGTCGATCACACAGTTGTCCGGACCGTTTTCGCTGCGAATCGTCAGCGGCCTGAAATCGTTAGGTTCCAGCGTGGCACTCATATCGAGATTGTAGTTGCCGCCGCCGCTGTAGACGCCGTCGGACAAGACGACTTCGTAGTTCGAGGCCGCGGCATCGATTGCCTCCTGGATGCTCACGAACGGACTGCGGCGATCCAGGTTGCCGTCGGCGTCATAGAGGTTGATGATGTTCTGGCCCACCGGCCCGAACTCGACCATCACGATGACGTCGGTCCCATTGATGGTGACCGTGTTGTTTGGGTCGCGCGACCCGTCGTCGTCGGTGCCCAACCATTGCCTGACCTCATAACCCGCTTCCGGAATCGCCCGCAGCGGGACCGTCACACCGTCGTAGTATTGGCCCGTAGCCGGTTCGAGCGTCCCGTGGAGACCGTTGCCGCGGTCAACGACCATACCTACGTAGCTGAACAGCGGCGCCGGGGCAAACTCGATGTGGACGGTCCTGTCCTCCGTCAAGGTCACGGTGTTGGTTCTGCTGACGGAGGCGTCGTTGTCGGTTCCCGTCCATCTGCTAACCTTGTACCCTTCGTCCGGGACGGCCCGAACGGCGACAACGTTGCTGCCGAAACCTTCATAGACGATAGCCGTTGCCGGCTCGACGTACCCATGGACTTCGCCCGTGTTGGGGTCGGGATCGACAACGACCGTCAATCGGTACTGGGTGAGACCTTCCTGGTAGTGGTAGCCCATATCGACCATGTTCGCATCGACGACACCGTCGGTCCGCGTCGTGTACGTACCGAGATCGATCGTCGGCGCAACAGCGTTGTCGCTGCCGGCGTCAACACACGGGCTTTGCTTCAATTCGCCGGATTCGAGCTGACTGAGGTAGTAGCCCGCCGTGAAGACAGGATCGAGACCGATATTGTGCGTATTCGGGTCCCATGCCTGACTTAAGGCGTCCCATCCCGGAATGGACGCGCCGGGATCTACGTGAATGGCAGGCCCGCCGCCGGAAATCAGGTCGACACCTTCCATGATCGCACCGACGACTTCGTCGGCCGTGAGGACCTGCAACATGGGCGCGCCGGTGCCGCCGGCGAGGCTGCGGAAGTACGCAGCGGTGACCGCATCGGTACCGACCTGCACCGGGAAGATGCGCTTGGCGGGAGTCTGGGACGCCGCGTTGATGACGTCCATCAACGTCGTGTCGGTGGT
>CAZGRF010000887.1:0-1655 GCA_964527825.1 uncultured Pirellulales bacterium | reverse complement strand
GGCGCCAAGACGGGTGAAGCCTTCAGGCAACTCGTCGAGAACCTTGTGGCTGAAACAACCTACTGCTACGAAGCTGAAGCGCGCAATTCCGTCGGTACGGCCACAGGCGGTGTGGAGTGCTTCACCACACCCCCATGGGTGAGACTGACGCTTTCGTCCAGTGCCGGCGGACGCATCATCGAGCCCAATGTGCCTGTGATAGAGCTGCCTGTTCCGGCTGATGTCAATGTGGTCGCTGAGGCAGATCCGGACTGCTACTTCTGGTATTGGCAGGGCAGTGCCGTCGAGGGCGACAAGATCCTCGCCGAGGACGTCAATGAGCCTTACGCCGCGGCACTCGTATCCGTCGACGCGAACGACACACTGCGTGCGAACTTCCTGCGGTGGATTTGGGACTGGCCGGAAGACATTGACCGCGCGGCACGTCGCGGCGCCATATCCAGCACGTCGCAACTCTGGGACTTCGGGGACACGATCAGCGATGCCAACGGGGTCCCGGAGGGTGTCTTCGACATCGTCGGCGCGGCCCCAGACGGGCTGCCGCCTCTACCGGGCACGTTTGTAGCATTTTCCGATCAGAACGCGCCGGGACAGCGCTGGTGGCCAAGCGACCCGTGCGAGCCTTCCGGCCGCAACGGTCTGGTTGCCTCGACCGGTTTGCGCGCTTCCATCAACATCCCGCCGTCCTCCGGAGCGTGCACAAGCGTCTGGGTACAAGTCGTGTGGCACGAACATGCTGGCGCGGAACCGGCGCTGCTCCCGCCCGGTATGCTGCCTGGAGTCGTCCTGACGGATATGGAGCCGTTCCTTGGCTTGTTGCTCTGTGCCGAATTCCATCTGTCCAACGGATGGTATCACACGACCTACGCGTGGCTGGTTGATCCCGATGTGGAGAACATCAGCTTCACGATTGGCGGTCCCGTCATCATCGACTGGGTGATTGTAGATACCTACGTGGAGGACATGGGGCTTCTGCGCGAACCCTAGTCGGCGATGCGTTCCTCATGGCAGTGCTGACCGGAGCAAACGTAGCGGACACCCAAAACGTTGGGTGCGCCGGATGCACGCCGCGGGATGAACATTGCCCGCGCTCAGGGCTGTGGGACGCAGGGAGCACTCCACGGCCTTGGGCCCAGGATAATCTTGCCAGGCGCGGTAGAGGCTGGCCGGTCTTGGGGCCGCGCCGTTGACTGTGGCTTACTGCGGTTCTACCGCCGCTGGCCTTTCGTGGCCCGTCATGGCTCAGGGGCCGGTTCGGCTCGCGGAGCGTAGTCGTCGGAGAAGTCCGGGTGGGCGAATTCACCGGAGATTTCGTGCGCCTTGCGCTGGCAGTTCTGTCTGCGGCCGCCGGCGGCCGGCCAAGACCGGGCTGCCCAGGTTCTATTTCTATGCGCGCCGTGAGGTGCGAGAACTTGTCGCGCCGTAACACGTGTACCTCTCATGCGGCGGTCGGACCGCCTTGTGGGTGTTGGATTCGCAGAGAAGATTCTCCGAGGACATTGGCGTGATGAGATCACAGAAAGGCGCGCTTGCTTGAGGACTGCCCATTCAGCCCTTCCCTTGTCAACTTGCCAGCCTTGAACACCACGCGGCGTTTAGCTTGCACCCGGACCTTCTCCAGGGTCTTGGGGTTCTGTGCCGTCCGGGCGGGCGTA
>CAZGRF010000886.1:0-1656 GCA_964527825.1 uncultured Pirellulales bacterium | reverse complement strand
CAGCTTCCACGGGCGCACCTTCGCCACCGTCACGGCGACCGCCCAGCCCAAGTACCACGAAGGCTTCCTGCCGCTGTTGCCGGGCTTTGTCTACATCCCGTTCAATGACATCGCGGCGCTGAAGGAGGCGTTCACCGACGAGGTCGCGGCCGTGATGGTCGAGCCCATCCAGGGTGAGGGCGGTATCAATGTGGCCGACGCCGAGTTCCTCCGGACGATCCGCCAGTTGTGTGACAAGAAGGGAGCGGTGATGATTCTCGACGAGGTGCAGACCGGGATCGGACGCACGGGCAAGTGGTTCGGGTACCAGCACTACGACGTCGAGCCTGATATCATCACGATGGCCAAGGCCCTGGGTGGCGGCGTCGCCATCGGCGCGATGATGGCCAAGGCGGAGATCGCCGCCTGTCTGGTCCCGGGCAAGCATGCCTCCACCTTCGGCGGCAACTGCCTGGCGTGCGCGGCCGGTGTCGCGACCATCGAGGCAATCGAGCAGGAGAATCTCCTCCAGCGCGCCGCCGAGATCGGCCAGTACACTCAAGACAAGCTGCGCCGCCTCAAAGACAAGCACGCGATGATCGACCACGTCCGCGGTATCGGCTTGATGATCGGTATCCAGTTGACGCGCCCCGGCGCCGCCATCGTCAACACATGCCTGGAGAAAGGGCTGAGGATCAATTGCACGCACGACACCGTGATTCGCTTCATGCCGCCGATGATCGTGACGAAAGAGCAGATCGATCAAGCCGTTGATATCTTCGACAGCGTGTTATCGGAGAGTTGAAAGATGGAAGACTTCCTCGCCATAAGTGATTTTACCTCCGAGCAACTGATGGACCTGCTGGAAGAGAGCCGTGCGCTCAAGGCTGTGTACAAATCCGGCCAGCGCGACCTTTGCCTGACCGGCAAGACGCTGGCGATGCTCTTCGAAAAGCCCAGCCTGCGCACACGCATCAGCTTCCAGGTGGCCATGACGGATCTGGGTGGCAGCCCGATCTACGTCAAGCCCGAGGATATCGGCGGGATCGGCACGCGCGAGTCGATCAAGGACATCGCCCGCGTGTTGAGCCGCTACGTGGACGGCATCATGGCCCGCACGTTCGAGCACGCGACCGTGACTGAGCTGGCCCAGTATGCCAGTGTTCCGGTGATCAACGCGCTGACCGACTGGTCGCATCCGTGTCAGGCGATGGCGGACGTGCTGACGATCTGGGAACACTTCGGGCGGATCGAGGGCATCACCCTCACCTTCGTCGGCGATGGCAACAACGTCGCCCGTTCGCTGGCTTTTGCCGCGGCCCGGCTGGGCATGAGACTTCTCGTCGCCTCACCGGCCGGCTACGAACTGGATGCTGAGTCGATTCAGAGCGCCAACGAGGTTCTGGCCGGTTGTGTCACGCAGACGAGCGACCCGCGAGCTGCGGTGGCAGAAGCAGACGTCATCTACACCGATACCTGGGTAAGCATGGGCCAGGAAGAGGAGAAAGAGACGCGTCGCCGAGACTTTGCCGGTTTCGAGGTCGACGGGGCGCTCGTGGCGGCCGCGCCCGAGCACGTCAAGATCATGCACTGCCTGCCGGCCTATCGCGGCTATGAAATCTCCGACGAGGTCGCCGAGTCGCCCAACTCGATCATCTTCGACCAGGCCGAAAACCG
>CAZGRF010000885.1:0-1657 GCA_964527825.1 uncultured Pirellulales bacterium | reverse complement strand
CAAATAACGTGCCCTGCTCGCCTGACACAAAGATTCTCACAGGCCCAAAATGGCGATCAATGACCAGTGGTTCCATTCCGTCGCTGTTGCCATAGCGAAGGTACTCTACGATCCTCTCGTCGTCTCGATAGTACTCGACAGTACCAAGAAATCCCTGACCATGGGTGACGTCCCATGTGGGTTGAGCGAGAGCTTTCTCAATCTTTGCCGCTGGGACAAGGCCGCAGTAGACTCCATGATTATGTGGTTCGATGCGATGTGACCAGTAGACGGTGACCATCTCGGTGGGAAGAACGTCCTGCCGTAGCCATTGCAGCATCTTGTCCTGCAGCAACCGCTCTCGATCGTTACCAACACTCATACCGTCATCTCCCCGCTCATCAGTCGAGGCAACAGAAGATCGCGGGCCTGGGCCGCGTGTGAGGTACTGGTCTGGAGGACACCGATTTGGTCTTCAATAGGTCTGACCTGTTCCACGAACATATTTGTCAGCCGTGCGGGAGGAACCTCGACAGCCACCTTTGCAAGCTTCTCACGCGGAAGATGCTTGATTGTAGCGCCGGTGAAGAGCATCGCTAAACGTCCGGACCGTCCCTTGTAAAACAGACTATGGTACAGAAAGCGGTAATCGATATCCTCCTTGGGCCGAATGCGATGGAGTGCCTTCTGGATCATCATGCCGGGGACTTGTTCACTCCAAATTGCGCAACGGCCGGGTTCGCCACCCTCGCACATCACGATGTCTCCGTACTTCAAGCCGTATTTGTCGATCTCATGCGGTTCAAAACGCATTTCTCGCAAACCGTCGAAATCGAATCCGCCCCATCGGACGTTCACGTTGGCAAGGTAAGGCTTGAGATCGCCTCGGTTTTTCTTCTGGTCCAACATCTTTCCGAGTCGGAACTCGGCGATTTCGCTTAGCGGCTTCCTCACCCATCCTGCAGGGAGGCCGTCGGTGGTTGTGACATGTTCATGGCCGGGGAAGCGGAGGTGGACGAACCACTCCTTGTAGAGTAGCCGCGCCGCCTGCTCCAGCAACGCAATCCGCCGCCGGTTGTTCTCGATCAGGTCGTCGTAGGCCGTGAGGATTGAGGCAATGCGATTCTGTGCATCCAACGGAACATCAGGGATTTCAACTGTTTTCAAGTCTGCGAGATTGATGACCTGTTGAACCGCACCTTGAGTTCTTGTGAATAGCTGCGCTCGCCCCTGATAGGATCTCAGGAAGTACATTGCAAAGTAATGGTTTACCGTGGAATCCAACGGGACCAGGCCAACTTGCCTTGCTATGTTTGCGCCCGCTAAGCTCTCTGGCACAACAGCAACCTCTCCAGGGTTGCCAACTAAGGAGATTAAGAGTTCTCCGCCTTGGAGAATAGTCCGCTTATATTGCTCGGACAATTGTGGTGAGATAGTCCGAAGTTCCTTCTCGGCGATGCACCCCTGAAAAACGTCTCCGCCACGAATGAATCGAATTCCATTCTCGACCTCTGGACCTGGCTTCACGACCCCATACGTGATCTTGCGATACGGCTCGCAGAGTCGCTCCAACGTGTTGGCTCCAGCGCTCATACCCCCAACTCCTCAAAGTTCTTCTTAATCGTTGCAGCCAGTTGCGCAGCTTCGGCGTTCAGGTCTTCGAGTTCGACGTGGATCT
>CAZGRF010000884.1:0-1662 GCA_964527825.1 uncultured Pirellulales bacterium | reverse complement strand
CGCCGCAATTGCAGCACGAGTTGATGGACACCCGGCGAGGTTCCCGACGTTGGCGGTGAATTGCGAATTTTTGCCGACAGTCGAGCCCGATTCTTATAGCTTTCGGCGGGCCTTGTCCCATGCATCAGCCCCCCCGCCGAAAGATTTAAGGAGCGGGATTGCGTGGTGAAAATTCCTGATTGGAGGCCCAGCCTTCAATCGCCATCGCAGCAACGCTGCGACAAAGCTGGCCTAAACGACCTTGCCGCCCGGCTCACGCAAACAGCCTGTATCCTCTCACGCTCTCGCGATTACGTCGCCACGTATCCTCATCCTCCCGCCGCCAGTTGCTCATCAGGTTCGAGCCCACATGCATATAGGTCCGGCATGTGTCGCACGCAACGAAATGGTCTCTGCCGATGTTGAAAAGCCGCACCTCGTGGCCATAACGGCACCTGGCATCACCGAAGAACTCACCCGGAATGAAATTGCCAATGCGTCTGTCTACTGGCATCCGAATCACCTCAAGACCGAGCCGCTCTGACGGCGGTTCGCCTCGCAAGTGGGGCCGAACCGCCGCGCGACATGTCTCGGCTTGTATGCACCGCAGGCACTCCCTCTGTCGGACCAAGATGTGTGGGGGTGGGCGGGCGGGATACCCACAGCAACCATAGAAACGGTGTCAGGGATGCGTACTCAGGAGTTCGAATGAACAGGGCCCAATATATACCAAGCCCACGGCCACTGGTTCTTCGCAAACCAGCTCAGTAGCAACTCCATACGCTTGGTTGGCGTCTTCGCTGGACTGTGGTCATTTCTGTCTGGACCGTGCTCCACGCTCCAACCATTCCATTCGCGGAACGCGTGATAGGACCAGTCCCAGCCGTACTGCTCGAACAGGTCAATCACGTCGCGGAGGTACTGGTAACCGCTGTCCCCTGGCGCCCATCGGATCACACTGAACTCGCCGACATAGATCTGTACGTTGAATGCTTCCTGGAACTCGATAGCCGGCAGCATCTCTTCCCGCAGCCGTTCCTTATCCCAGAGCTCCCCGTCAATCCGGCCCGGATACTCAATGCCTGTCTTGTCGTCATTAACCCCCTGATGCGTGAAGCTGTGCGGCCGGTACATATGAAAGCTGTAGATCACCCGGTCCACGTCGAGCGGCTCCAACACGTCGAAACCGTCCGGACCACCCCAGGGACTCGGCTCGAACACCACCGGCTTGCCAGGATCCACTGCTCGTATCGTCTCCGCCGCCTTCGTCGCCAGGTGGCGCCAGTTCGGCAGCCCATCGGCAACCGTCCCTTCTACTGCCTCATTGAGTAGATCGTAGGCATAAACCACCTCGCGGCCTTTGTAACGTCTCGCAATTCGGTCCCAGACCTCCAGCAGTTTGTCCTGGTACCGCTTCTCCTGGAACATCCGGCACACGCCGCCACCCACCCTGCCGCCCGGCGGCGTATGCAGATCCACGAGCACCTTGATGCGGTGCTTCTCGCACACCACCAAGGCTTTATCACACTCAGCCAAGGCCCCGTCCAGCCACCGATCATACGCATCAAGGTCCCTGGCCCACTCCTCGGCCTGCTTCATAGGAGTCCAGTTCAACTGCCAGCGGATCAGATTCACGTTCCACGAAGCGAGATCCTCAATGTCGCTCTCTTTGAACCTCGGGCC
>CAZGRF010000883.1:0-1664 GCA_964527825.1 uncultured Pirellulales bacterium | reverse complement strand
ACGCCATCGACGCCGCCGGCGAAGGCGACGTCGTTATCATCCCCAAAGCCGAATACAACGCGGTTTTTCCGTATCCGACCATTATCATCCAGAGTAAGAACATCACGCTTCAAGGCAGCAACCCCGACGACCCTGATGTTGTGGCCGGCACGATCCTGAGGAATTATCACTTCTACCTCTACGACGTCGGACCTGAGACTCTGATCGAGGGCTTGACGATCAGCGATTCCGGTGTGCTTGGAGATAGTCCCATCGACCCTCAGGGCTCGCAGGATGGTCCTAATGGTGACAGCGTTGTCGGCGGCGCCATGCATATTTACTATGCTTCGCCGACCATCAGACACTGCATCTTCGCCAACTGCAGGGCCACCGGCGGGGATGGAGAACTAGGTGACAACGGAACGCAGCAGCACCCGTTAGGGTATGACGGTGGCTGGGCAGGGTATGCCTACGGCGGCGCTGTCTACTGCGGCTACCTGAGCAATCCGACGTTCGAAGACGTGACATTTACCGGCTGTATCGCCCGTGGCGGCACCGGCGCCAACGGTGGCGTCGGCTACCAGGGTTCGGCCGGTGGACGCGGGGGTGGTTGGGAGTTCTCCCCGTCCGTCGAGGCCGACCTCGTCACCGGCACCACATGGGACGGCTGGGGTTATGGTCCGTATGACGCCGATGGTCTCACCAGGACCGATACGATCGACGGCACGACCCCAGGCTACTACATGCCCTACTGGAGGTACAGTGGCTACGGTGGCGCCGTCTACTGCGAGTACTTCAGCGGCCCCCGCTTCGTGGACTGCACCTTCGTCAACAACCAGTCAATTGGCACAGTGACCGGCGTGGGAGGGACCCCTGGCAACACCTTGGGACCGAACCGGGCTCTGAATATCGATAACTTCGGCGGGGCCGTTTATATCCGCGCCAACAGCAATTCTGAGTTTGTCGATTGCACCTTCCAGGGCAACGTGGCCGATGTGAATGAGGTCGCCACGCCGGACGACGTTCATCTCAGCTACGGCGGTTCAGTCGCCTTCGAAGACGAGTGCTCGGTGTCTTTCACAGGCTGTACGATTGAAGGAGGCAGCGCCGCCACGGGTGGCGGTTTGTGGTGGTCCAGGGCATCGGCCACGATCGTCGATTGCAGCATCATCGGCAACACCGCCTATCGAGGCGCCGGGATGTATGCCATCGAGTCCGACGGCTCGATCACCAATACGCTTGTGGCAGGCAACCGGGCCGTCGCCATCAATGTTGACGCCAATGCCCCCGACCCGAATTCCAGCGTCCCGGGTCTGGGCGGTGGTCTTGCGGCCATCACGTCGCCCATCGTTATGCGCGACAGCGTCTTTACGGGCAACTTGGCAGCGGCCTCGGGCGGCGGTCTCTACCTCGCCGGTTCCGATCAGGACATCACGGTTGCACCGAGCCTGCTCAGTTGCCTGATTTACGGCAACAAGGCCGGTCGTGACGGTGGCGGCATCTCGGTGAACTGGCACAGCGAGCCGGTGATCACCAACTGCACCATTGCCGACAATGTCGTGTCCGGGTTCGGTTACGATTCCGGATACGGTGGGGGTCTCGTCGTATCATACGGTAGCGTCGCCGAGGTGGTGGACAGCATCCTCTGGGCTGACCAGCAAGTCGTGACGGTGAACACGCTGGAC
>CAZGRF010000882.1:0-1671 GCA_964527825.1 uncultured Pirellulales bacterium | reverse complement strand
GAACCCTGGCGCCCTCGCTGAGACCTACATCACCGCCGAGAAAGTCCAGGAGAACATCCGCGTCTCGACGGCACGATTGCCGCAGATGAACTATCCCGCTGCATTTGTGTATGCAGACATCGAGCCGTAGCGGGACGGAAGCTGATCTCATATACGGACGTCTCTCGTAGGACAGGAGGTAGGACTGTGACTGCTGGCAAGCAGCAACCAACGCACTTCCGGATCAAGCTCGACGCGGTGTCGCTTCCTGGGGGTATTCACAAACTGGGCGACGTGATCGCGATCGAAGACATCCCGTTCAGCAACAGTGAGACGTTGCGAGCGATCCTGGCAAAGGTGGAGGAGACCGCCAACAAATACAAGCCACTGGAGGCTGGCGTCCTCAAGGATGGTGAGTTCGTGCCGCTGCCAGATCCCAAAGGCGCCGAGGCGGACAACCCGCCCAAGAGATAGCCAGATGGCTGTCGACCTTTCTCAGCGCATCACCAACAACTTTCCGCGTACCGAGGCTGGCCTACAGGCTGAGGACAGCCTCGATTACGCTCAGGCCAAGGGCGATGCGATCGCCGAGGCCAAGCGCAAGGCCTATGGCCGCACCACGGTGCCGAGCGAGAGCGACATCCCCGACATCGTCGGTGAGTGGATCGCTGATCAGGCAACGATCAAGCTGATCCCGATCGCGAAGGAACACTACTCGCTCGATCGCTACCGGTCCAAGAGCACCAACCGTGGCGAGAACGTACAGCACTATGACCTGATACGCATGCTAGACGGGCTGCGAGATGAGCTCGAAGCCGACTGTGCTCGCAAATGGCCGCTCGTCGAGGACCTCATCGGTTCCTCTGCCGCACCGAGTGAGGTGCCGCAGGTGTCGACCGCGGACCTGATCCTTGATCCGGTCGACCGCGCCCTGCTGAGAGGGATCCCGTGAGCTACGAGGGCGAGACGGTAGAACGCGCCATCGAATCACTGATCCAGAACAACATCGACGCCGCGCTGACAACCGTCGAGGCGCGATGGACCGGCGACGATGCGCTGAGCATCACCCGGCCGCAAAAGTACTCGCGAGGCTATCGGGCTTTTATGGCCGACCTGCCGAGCAGCTCCATGCCCTACGTCGTGACCATCCTCAGCCAGGCGCAGCCGCAGGGCGGATCCGGCAGGCTTGACGTCCAGGACGTGCACTATCCGTTCTCGATCAACGTCTGGTGTGTGGGCTCGCCTGAGGATGAGGCCGTTACCGTCGCCCACCGCTATGCCGAGGCTCTATGCGACATCCTGGAGGCCAATCGCGTGATCTCTGGCTACCGGCAAACGACAGACATGGCGTCGGTTGAGATCTACGCCGACAACGAGGTTCACCTGGTCGAGGGCTACAAGGGTGACTTCCAGAACGTGGACCACGTCGACTATCTGCGGCTCGTGGTCGTGAGCGGGACGGTGAAAGACTGATGGCAAACGTCCCGATGATGCGCGGCAAGATGCTCACGCTCGGCTATGAGGTCGTGGGCGCCGAGCGAGCGATGGCCTACGGCTCGACCCGGCGGCAGCTCCTGGAGCGAGAGCAGAAAGAGCTCATCACCGAAGAGACCGAGCGGCTGGCGCGAATCACGAAAGACGAAGCGCCAAAGGACACCGGCATCTTTGCCGATGGCATCTATGGCGAGGTCA
>CAZGRF010000881.1:0-1672 GCA_964527825.1 uncultured Pirellulales bacterium | reverse complement strand
TCATGCAGATCATTTGGCTCAGCGGCGTGGCAGGGTAGAGCGACAAGCACCAGAGCGAATCCGACGGTCACACGAATGCCAGACATACCTGTCATAATCTCACCTTTCAGGATAGGAGGTTATTGCTGTCACACGGATTCCCTGAGTTCAACCGCCACGGCCTTGACGTTGTCCTCGGTACTCTCTGCTTCCCTGGGGTAACGGGGAGTAGCTAAGACAGCCACCTGTTCTGTCCTCCTCTTATCTCATTTCGGCCGCACTGCACCAGCCGATCACGGAGGGCCACAACTCCTATTCGTCGCACTCTTGCCAGGGGTGTTTTGATGACGAGTATTGTGCCGGATGTGGGTGGGCCAGACAAGGAAAAACGGCAGAAGCCTTGGATTGGCTATTGATGAGGGATGATTGATGACTGAATAGACCTGCGAGCGTATGATGCCATGAGCATGTGAATGAACACCGAATTGTCATGCTGAACGCACTAAAGCATCTGGCCAGAGACAGCGGTCGGACGTTAGTGCGCATGCCAAACCCAGATCCTTCGCCTTGGGCTCAGGATGACAAGCCTTGCGTGACACTGGCATCAGAAAGGTGCAAGCCTATTTAGCCCGGATTTCCCAAGTAGTTGGTGACATGCAAACGGGATGTTGATAGCATAGAGCTTATGGGAGCCGTTCACGCCAGTCTGACTGTTCTGATGTGGAGAACCTAATGGGTGAAGCACGCAAGGACGCTCTGAGGCTCGATTTTGACCGCCGCTTGAAGCTCGCATTCCTCGGGAGCAAGGTCACCACGGACGCCGGGCTGCTGGCCTACCGCGAACTCGATGAGGCGTTTGCGCTGACCGAAATGGTTCAAGACACGTTCGAGGACAGTCGGCTCGGCAGCAACAAACAACACCAGCTCGTGCCGTTGTTGCGGCAGTCGATCTACAGCCGACTGGCCGGTTACGAAGATGTGAACGATGCCGAGCGGCTATCGGTCGATCCTGCCATGCGTCATGTGGTCGGTGGCAGAGCGACGCGGGCGGACAAGTACGCCGCTTCAACCAGTGAGGTTGGCCGTTTCGAGACAGAGAACCTCAGCACGAAGGACAACCTGAAGAAGCTGATGGCTCTTTCGGGTAAGTGGATCGACAAGGTCCACCAGCAAAGGCCGCTGAGGGAGTTAATCCTCGACATGGACAGTTCCGTCAGTGAGACGTATGGCCAGCAGGAGGGTTCAGCCTACAACGGCCACTTTGACTGCATGTGCTATCACCCACTGTTCCTGTTCAATCAGTTCGGGGACTTGGAACGGGCCATGCTGCGGCGGGGCAATCATCACAGCGCCAAGTTCTGGCGGCGGGTACTCTTGCCGGCCATCGAGCGGTATCGCCACTTGAGCATCCCCAAGTTCTTTCGTGGCGATGCGGCCTTTGCCAATCTGGCGCTGTACCGAGTGCTGGAGAAAGAAGGTTATCACTACGCCATTCGCATCATAGCCAACGCGGTCTTGGAGCGGGAAATCGAGCATCTTCTCACCCGCCCCGTGGGACGGCCTTCGCGCAGGCCCAAGGTGTTTTATCACAGCTTCCAGTATCAGGCCGCATCTTAGCATCAGCCGCGTCGGGTAGTGGCCAAGGTCGAGTGGCACCAGGGCGAGTTGTTCCCGCGCGTCGGTTTTATCGTGA
>CAZGRF010000880.1:0-1673 GCA_964527825.1 uncultured Pirellulales bacterium | reverse complement strand
GGCTCGTGAACCTCGGCTGCGCCACCGGGCACCCCAGCTTCGTCATGTCCAACTCCTTCACGAACCAGGTCATGGCGCAGCTCGATCTCTGGCGCAACCGCGACACCTACGGGCCCAACGTCTACACCCTTAGCAAGGAGCTGGACGAAGAGGTCGCTCGACTCCACCTCGAAAAGCTTGGCGTGCACCTGACCAGGCTCTCGAAGGAGCAGGCCGAATACATCGGCGTAGACCCGTCCGGCCCCTACAAGGCGGAGTGGTACAGATACTGATTGACTGCGTTCCTCTCGGCGGGTATGCTGCAGGTGCGCTGCAAAAACCCCCTACATATCGAGGGTGCCTGTTGATTATCCGGTGCGGAGTGGTATAATGTTCACCGATTGAACATTCCGGACCATCTTGCCGGGAGCCTGTTTCGGCGGCGCCGGTTGTCAAGTGGGGCGGGCAATGGGGCAGGGGCGACAATCCTCTGCGCGGAGTATTCGGGTTGCGGTGATATCGCCGCCGGCGACCCGGGCGAAGCTCTGTTCAGAACAGGATTTCGCGCCGGTGAAGCGGCCGCTGCAATCATCCACATTCTGCAACCACCCGGGTCCCGGCAGCAAGCCGGCGCACCCGCCCCTTCCAACAAGAAGCCTCGACATCTCCCCGCAAGACACCGCACCGGAAGTTGTGTAGCGTGTCCGACATAGCAGATTCCACGACAGACAAAGAGCTCGATCTTCTCGAGCACATCTCGCAGCGCGATCGTGTCCGCCAGCGCGATCTGGCCCGCGCCATTGGTATGTCCCTTGGGATGACCAACGCCATCCTGAAGCGTCTTGCACGTAAGGGGTACCTCACCATCCGCAAGGTCAACAACCGGAACATCGCCTACGCCATCACCCCCGAAGGGGTCGAAGCCATCGCAAAGCGGAGCTATCGATACCTCCGCCGCACGGTCGGCAACATCGTCCGGTACAAGGAAGCGATCGAATCGCTCGTTCGTGACCTCCACGGACGCGGCGTGCGGATCGTCTCCCTCGCCGGCAAGAGCGACCTTGCATTCATCGTGGAGCATTTCTGCCTCAAGTACGGGATGGTGTTCGAGCACCGTCCACAGCAGGGCCCCGCGGATCCCGAGGATTACGCGGACGTGGAAGGGCATCGATTCACGCTCTATGCGGAAAGCCTTGCGCCGCCCCCGTCGTGGGCAACGGCGCAATCGCCTCGGCGGTCGCAGCCGCGAAGGCAGCAGGACCCCCGTCAAGGGGACGCGCAGCGGGCAGCGGCGGATGCAGCCACGCGTCCTGCAGCCCAGCCGGCCCGCGAAGAACGCAAAGACGTCGAAGTGTCGCCGAGAGCCGGTGAGCCGGCCGAGAGGCTGGACCAACATCAAGCGTATCTCCGCGAGCTGCTTTCGATCGGAACGTAGGCACGACCGCGCGCTGCGGCAGCACACAGCAAGGTCTGGCCGGCAAACAGACGCGGCTGCGGCCGCCCGCAGGGCGGCGGCGAAAAAAGACCGTCAAAAAGGACGAAAGAGTGAGTGACAAACGATACCTGTTTACCTCGGAGTCGGTGGGAGAGGGGCACCCGGACAAGATCTGCGACCAGATCTCCGACGCCGTGCTCGACGCCTGCCTGGCGGACGATCCTGAATCGCACGTCGCGTGTGAGGTTTTCACGACCAC
>CAZGRF010000879.1:0-1673 GCA_964527825.1 uncultured Pirellulales bacterium | reverse complement strand
GATGGGGCGATCAAGTTTGGCAAGCTGTTCAGTCGTTGCGAGAAGCTGGGCATGGATGCGGTGGCCGTTACCGATCACGGCAACATGTTCGGCGTCATCGAGTTCTACACAAAGGCCCTGGCGGCCAATATCAAGCCGATCATCGGGATCGAGGCCTACGTGGCTCCGGGCAGCCGCTTCGACAGGACGAAGACCTCCATCTCCGATGCGGCGTACCATCTGATTCTTCTGGCCGAGAACAACACCGGCTACCAGAACCTCCTCAAGCTCGCCAGTGCGGGCTACGTCGATGGCTTCTACTATCGGCCGCGTATCGATAAGGAGATTCTGGCCGAATGCCACGAAGGCCTCATCTGCACGACGGCCTGCCTCAAGGGCGAGGTCACGGCGGCCGTCGCCAGGGATGACGCAAAGGTCGCACGGCAGGCTGCTGAGAGTTACCTGAAGATCTTCGGGCCGGAGCGTTTCTTCATCGAGCTGCAGCGCCATGAAGGAGATGATCCACAGGTCTGCGAGGGACTTGTCGATCTGGCCAATGAGCTGGGCGTCGGTCTCGTGGCTACCAATGACGTTCACTTCCTGGAAGAGGAGGACCACGAGGCTCACAACTGCCTGTGCGCCATCAGCACGAGTAAGAGGGCCGATGATCCGGACCGCCTGATCTATCCATCCGGGGTCTACCTCAAGAGTGCGGCGGAAATGCGTCAACTCTTCCCTGAGATCGGCGAAGCCTGCGACAACACGCAGATGATTGCGGGACGTTGTAACGTCGAGATCGACTTGAAGACGCGTCACGCGCCGCGGTTCACGCCGCCCGATGGCTCGACGCCAGAGGACTACCTAACGGGCCTTTGCCGCGAAGGGGCGAAGCAGCGCTACGGCCAAATCACCGACCAGATCCAAGAGCGAATGGACCGCGAGCTCGAAGTGATCGAGTCCAAGGGATTCGCCAGCTACTTCCTGATCGTCTGGGACTTCTGCAGCTATGCCCGGAGCCGCCACATCCCGCTGGGAGCCAGGGGTAGCGGTGTCGGCACGTTGGTCGGCTACTGCCTGGGGTTGTGCGACGTGGACCCCATCAAATACGACCTGCTGTTCGAACGGTTCATGGACCCGGCGCGCAACGAGATGCCGGATATCGATATCGACATTTGCCAGGTGCATCGCCCGGAAGTGATCGATTACGTTCGCCGGAAATACGGCCAGGTTGCGCAGATCATCACGTTCGGGACCATGAAGGCCCGCGCCGTCATCCGCGATGTGTGTCGTGTGCTCGGAGCGCCTCTGGCCGAGGCGGACCGGCTCGCCAAGCTCGTGCCATTCTCGCTCGATATGACGCTCGACAAGGCATTGGAAAGCGAGCCGGAACTCAAGCGCGCGTATGATGAGAACGAGATCACGCGGAAGGTCATCGACGTGGGTCGCAAGCTCGAGGGTTTAGCTCGTCACGCGTCGGTCCACGCTGCCGGCGTGGTGATAGCCGACGAGCCATTGGTCAACTTCGTTCCGCTCTACAAAGCTCCTGGGTCGGACGACATCATCACCCAATTCGAAGGTCCCACCGTCGAGAAGGTGGGCCTGCTGAAGATGGACTTTCTGGGCCTCAAGACGCTCAGCGTTCTCGAACGGGCCCGCGAACTAGTCAGAGACATTCACGGCGTCGATATCGACCT
>CAZGRF010000878.1:0-1674 GCA_964527825.1 uncultured Pirellulales bacterium | reverse complement strand
TCACCGGTCAGACGCTGTGTGAGCATCCCGACATCGGTGAGAAATTCAGCGGGTTGTTCGGCTGATACCCGAGACTAACCGAGATGATTCGAGAAAGAACAGGTGCCATGAATATCGTTCTGCTACTGATCGTGGGGCTGATGGCGGGCATTCTTAGCGGGCTGCTGGGCATCGGCGGCGGGATTCTGATCGTGCCGTGCCTGGTTTTGGTCTTCGGACTGTCCCAGCACGCGGCCCAGGGAACCACGCTGGCGTTGATGGTCCCGCCGATCGGGCTGCTCGCCGCCTGGACCTACTACAAACAAGGCAACGTGGACATCAGGGTCGCCGCGTTGATCTGCTTGGGCTTTTTCTTCGGCGGTCTCATCGGCGCCAAGTTCGCCGGCGCCATCAACGCCCCCTTGCTGAAGAGACTCTTCGGTGTGCTGATGCTCGTTGTCGCGATCAAGATGATCTGGGCCAAATAGCCCCAGCTCGGCGGAGACGATGTGACAGAGTCCGCAAGGGCCCGAAGCTGCTGCGGGCATAACCGGACGGCGAGCTATGCCGCGGTACTCAGATCAGGGCTGCCGTGCTTGTTGCGACTGTATTCTGGCCCAGGTGTCCCGGAGGCCGACGGTCCGGTTGAAGACCGGCTTGCCGGGCGCGCTGTCGGGATCGACGCAGAAATAGCCGAGCCGTTCGAACTGGAACCGGTCCAGGGACTTGGCCTCGGCCAGCGAAGGCTCGACGCAACACTCTGTCAACACTTCCAGGGAATTCGGATTCAAATTAGCGGTGAAGTCCCGGCCCTCCTCGACGTCGTCGGGATCGGCCTTGGTGAAGAGACTATCATAGAGCCGGACCTCGGCCTTCAGCGCGCGCGGAGCCGAGACCCAGTGCAGCGTCGCCTTGACCTTGCGGCCATCGGGGGCGTCGCCGCCGCGCGTCGCCGGGTCGTAAGTGCAGTGCAACTCGACCACCACGCCGGCCGCGTCCTTGACGACTTCGGTGCATGTGACGAAATAGGCGTAGCGCAGGCGCACCTCGCGGCCCGGGGCGAGTCGGAAGAACTTCTTCGGCGGCTCCTCCATGAAGTCGTCCCGCTCGATATATAGCTCGCGCGAGAACGGCACCCGCCGCGTCCCGGCCGACGGGTCTTCCGGATTGTTGATCGCCTCCAACTCCTCGGTCTGGCTTTCGGGATAGTTGTCGATCACGACCTTTAGCGGCCGCAGCACCGCCATCACGCGCGGCGAGGTCTTGTTCAGGTCCTCGCGCAGGCAGTGCTCCAGCAGCGCGATGTCCACCGTGCTGTTGAACTTGTTGACGCCGATAAGCCGGCAGAAGTTGCGGATGGCTTCGGGCGAGTACCCGCGCCGCCGCATCCCGGAGATCGTTGGCATGCGCGGATCGTTCCAACCGCTGACGAACTTCTCCTTGACGAGGCGCAGCAGCTTGCGTTTGCTCATGACCGTGTACGTCATGTTCAGTCGGGCGAACTCGATCTGCTGCGGGTGGTGAATCTTCTTGCCCCAGGGCCCGGAGCCGTCGTCGGTCCGGCCCTGATTCACCCCGTCGATGAACCAGTCGTACAGCGGCCGATGGTTCTCGAACTCCAGGGTGCAGATCGAGTGCGTGATGCCTTCGATCGAGTCCTCGAACCCGTGGGCCCAGTCGTACATCGGGTAGATG
>CAZGRF010000877.1:0-1678 GCA_964527825.1 uncultured Pirellulales bacterium | reverse complement strand
AGCGAATAAAGAGCGAATAAAGGCGAATAAAGACTGCCATGTCTGAGTTGGGTTTATCTGATTAGCGCATAGCTTCTCCGTGCCGTCAAGAGGACGGTTTTTTCATGTCGGATGTCAGGGCATCGTGCGGTCATGCGGGCCTTCTCTCTCGGGGTTGGTCACCTTATCGCCATACTGGTACATCAGGGGCGTGACCCCACACTGCCGTATCAGACGTTGGTGACCCGAGAGAGCGTCACGCTTTTCCAGAGGCTTCTCGCCTTGGGGACATTAGACGTTCTCGGCTCGCGTCGTCCATCACGATCAGCGGGGGCCTTTCACCCCTGACTTCCGTAATTGTACTCTTTTTGCGTCCAGCCGGGCCAGCACCTGGACAAGAACCTCGCCGATCAGTTGAGGCCCGCGGCGTCGCCCGGTCTGAATCTTGTCTAACGTTTTCGTGAGCGTGATCGCCTCGTCGCGATGCGTCCTGAGCGGCAGTTGCTCGATGGTCGCCTGGAGGTCTTCCAACAACTGATCGGCTGGCGTCGCATGGAGGCGATGGAAGTCCAACAACTTCTGCAGAACCCAACTATGATCCTTCATGGCCGGGTGGCGGCAGACCTGTTGGCCGCCGACCATCTGATATGCCATCCGGCAGAACCGCATACCGACCCGGACATGGATCCCGCGCGGGTCCTTGCCCGCTTCTTTCCAGGCAGCGGCACGAATACGGAAGTGGCGATTGCACTTCAGCAGGTTGTCCGCGACGCCCAGGATGGCTGCCCGCAGGGAACGGTTCGCACAACGCACCAATGGGCCATTGGGACGGTCGACCTCGTCACTTTGGTAACGAGAAGGATACAACCCTGCCCGCCCTGTGATGCAACGGCTGTTTGGATAATGGTGCATCGGGCCCATCTCCCCAGTGAATTCCGCGGCCGAGACCACGTTGACGCCGACGATGGAGAGCAGCAGAATGTAAGGGGTGCGAGCCAGGCGAGAGGCGATCATTCGCTCCAAAGCCTGGATTTCCTGAGCTTTTCGCATTCGATCGTCATCGAGGGCCACGGCGATCTGGCGATGCGATTCGGCAGCCAGGTCGCCGTCGGCCGCATCGTCCGGCCACGCGACGATTCTCTTGAGAATCCGTTCCTGACAGCGAAATCCATGTTGATCCAGAATGCGCTTGAGCTTCGTCTCGCTGATTTGCCGAAGCTCCTGCACACAGGAGACATATCGGAGCGATTGCAAGGGACCACTTGTCGTCCACAGCTTCTCGAAGCAGGCCGCATAACCGGGCAACGCCGCCTCCAAGTGCTCGCGGATCTGGCAACACAACGCCGATGATTTCCGCACCAGGTCCCGCCGATAGCGGACCAACAGCTTCAACGTCCGCCATGATTCTTCCTCCGGCGCTTCGGCCAACGCGAAACCGTTGACCGCGCAGCGATGAATCGCCGCCAGGTCGCGGTCATCGGTCTTGAGACCGGGATCCGCCGGTTGACGGAACTGCTTGGTCGCGAAAGGATGCACGGTCCGGGTGTCGAAGCCCGCCAACGTAAACGCTTGCTGGATGGGTCGATGGTACCGGCCGGTTCGTTCGACAGCGACGAGAATGTCCTCGAGGTGATGCTCACCGATCACTTGCCGTACACGAGCAACCGCAGCTTTGAGATGGGGCTTATCGTGAGCCACG
>CAZGRF010000876.1:0-1678 GCA_964527825.1 uncultured Pirellulales bacterium | reverse complement strand
TGGCGACTAGACGGCAAGGACGCAAATGTCCGCTGTTGAATTGCTCCCAGATGGGCACGTCGGCCTCGAACGTTGCATCTCCGGTGTCGATACCTTCCTGATAGATGGCGGCCACCGCCGGCCAGTCCTCGTCTTTCATTTTCTCCACAGCAATGTCCATGTGCGTTCCTTGCTCCTGTGTGGCCTCTTCGTCGTGCAACACTCCAACCTTCCACCGCTCGAATGACGAGGGTGGCCCGTGCGGAATCGCGCGGGGCCCCACCTGCCTACGGATTCTACGCGCTCCTGCTCACGTAAGAGACCTGCACCTCTCGGGGCTTTTCGCCTATAGGACAGGCCCGCAGACAGGATTCACACTCAAAAGTATGGGGCACGTCACCCAGGGATCTTCGAATCTCTCTCATCTTATCTCTGCACCTGATGCCATTGAAGCCATTCTGCATGATTGCCCCCGCGGGACAGGAAGCCATGCATTGGCCACAGTGATTGCAGGCTTCCCCGGCGAGGGGGTTTTCACATTCTATGACGGCATCGGTCAATACCACTCTCAAATGAATCCAGGGTCCCCAATCCGTATTCATGAACAGAAAATTGTCGCCCAATTGTCCCAAACCGGTCCGGGCGGCGAGGGTCTTGAACATGACGCCGCATTCTCCCGGGTAGGGCAGCAGTACGGCGGCGCATCCTTGGCTATCCAGCCTGTTGCATATTCTCTCCGCCATCGACCTGGCATGCAGATCGGCCGGGCACGTGCCACCGGCGCGGTCGCCCGAGAACTCAAACCATGTCCATTCCAGCGAGTGCATCACGTGGTGCGCGACAACGATGACCGTCTTGACCTCGGGCAGGAACGTCCTGACCTTCCTCTTCTCGTCGTCGTACTGGTTCACGGATGCAGAGCCGACTCGGCAGCATGCCGGCAGCAGTTCAGAGAGATCACTCTGTTTCATCGCTTTCTCCAGGAATCATTGTCGTTGACCATTCTCACTCTTTACCAACACGATGGCGCACGATCCGAGGACAATGCCGGCTCCGATGATCGACCGGACCGACACAGGCTCCCCGAATACCGTGGCGCCGAGCACATAGTTGAACACTGGCACGAGCATCCCCAGCAGGGATGCCTTCGCGACGTCCAGATGGCGATAGCCCTCGGTGGACAGGAGCTGGCCTGTCGCCGAGGTCACGCCGATGGCAACCAGCAGCAGGCCGCCGGAGAGCCCCACCGAGCAGGGGATCGTATTCGCAGGAACGACCACGATCCACAAACCGATCACGCATTGGGCGAAGAATATCGCATACGACGAATCCGTATCGTGCAGCTTCTTGACTAATACAAGAGCGACGCCTCCAAGCACCGCGCCCAAAAGCGCCAACAGCTCATGTCGGCCGAGAAGCCCCGTCAGAGACAGGGCGCTGCCGTCGTCGGTCCCCAGCAGGACAATGCCGGCGAAGGAGGTCAGAATCGCGGCCAACCGTACGGCGCCGATTCTCTCCTTCAAGAAGATCGAACTGAAGAGACTGCCGAAGATCGGGAACGAATAGAGCAGCACCGTGGCCTTGGCGATCCCGAGCTTGGGTATCGACCAGAAGAAGATCAGGATCGCCGTGCCGCCGAACAGGCCGCGGAGGAACAGCAGCGGGCCGTCGGTAAACCGCAGCCGTATCTTCCCAAACA
>CAZGRF010000875.1:0-1680 GCA_964527825.1 uncultured Pirellulales bacterium | reverse complement strand
CGGCACGGTTGTGCGGGGGCTCCTGGGTGTTATTCCAGCAGATGTAGAGCCTGATATGTCTGTATTCTTTGGCCTTGACGAAGCCAAGGGCGTTGTCATTTCACAGGTGACCGAGGATTCTGCGGCCGAGAAGGCGGGGCTGAAACGCGGCGACGTTGTCATCGAGTTCGACGGCGAGCCTGTTGACAGCGCCAATACCTTCCGCAACCGTGTTGCGATGCACAAGCCCGGCACCAAGGTCGAGATTGTCGTCTTGCGCGATGGCAGACGCAGGACCATGACCGCCACATTGGATGCGTGGTCCAATGATACTTCTGTTGCCGGCGGACAGCCGGAGGCACGCGACCGCCTGGGAGTGACGGTGCAGACGTTGACGGAGGAACTGGCTCAACGCCTTGGGTATGAGGGCCTCAGCGGGGTAGTGGTTGCTGAGGTGGCGCCCAACTCGGAAGCGGCCGTCCTGAAAGGCATCGAGAGGGGAGCGCTCATCAGGGAGGTAGACCGAAAAGCGATCAAGAATGTTCGAGAGTTCAACGATGCCATAGAGAAGGCTCAGGAGCGGGGTAGAACGCTGCTTCTGGTTCGAGAGGAGGATACCGACCGCTACGTCGTCCTGAGTCTCTCCGACTAGCCGCAGGCTGTGCGGTGTGGGTACCGGCGTGGGAGTTTGGCCATGCCGGCGAACTGCGGGTGTGCCGGGGATGTATGATATGGCGACGAAGGCTTCCTGGGAGTCAGAGTGAGCCAAGTTGTCGATATTGCTTTGTCCTCAGAAATCATTTGGCGTATGTCTTCCTTCTTAACATGGGCCCCGTCTCAAGCGGCGGGGCTTTCTCATTGGGCGGTTTGACGCCGTCGTTGTCTGTGCCGACAGGCGCCACAGAAACGGCGGGCGCGAAAAATGGTTGTTTCTTGTTTGCATGCTCTCGGTAGAATCACTCAGAGGAAGTGGATAAGTGTATGGTGCGTAGAGTACATCTCCGGCAGTCGGGGATTGTCAGACGGAAGGGAGTTACGCATGGATAGAGAGCGCATTGGGATGAGCAGCAGCACCTCTGAATCGCAGGAGCTGGCGCAAATGGAAGTCGTTTCGGCCAAGCTCGACGCGCTGATGAACAATGCCGCCAGCGGTGTTGCCATCTATCGAGCGGTCCACGACGGTGAAGACTTCGTGTTTGTGAATTTCAATCCGGCTGCGGAGGAAATCGAGCAGATCAAGAAGGAAGACGTGATCGGCAAGAGTGTCGCGGAGGTTTTTCCGGGGGTGCGCGAGTTTGGCCTGCTGGAGGTCTTCCGCCGGGTGTGGCAGACGGGCAAACCCGAACACCATCCCGTTTCGGTCTACAGAGACGAGCGGGTTGCCGGCTGGCGTCAGAACTACGTGTGCCGGCTTCCAAACGGCGAGGTCATGGCGGTCTATAACGACCTGACCGAGCATAAGCGCAGTGAAATGGCCGCTCGCATGAGCGAACAGTGTTTTCGTGCGATCGCCGACTATACGTACGATTGGGAGGTCTGGGTCGGGCCGACAGGAAGGATTCTGTGGACCAATCCGGCGGCGACGCGTGTGACGGGCTACTCCGTCAGAGAAATCGTGGCCATGCGGAATTACCCGGATCTCATCGTCCATGAGGAGGATCGCGAACGCATCGCCAAGGCCTTTCGCTCGGCCGTCAGTGG
>CAZGRF010000874.1:0-1680 GCA_964527825.1 uncultured Pirellulales bacterium | reverse complement strand
ATCCCCGCGTGATCGAGAGGCTTGACCAAGCCGAAATCATTACCGTTTACAGTCCCATGAGGCCCGGGATGGTGTCGGAACCGCAACGGAATGCCGAGATCAACTCCTCGCGGAAGAGACAACCGACGCCATCCCGGGTAGCTGCTGACTGGGGGCAATGATGGCGAGTTCAAAACCGATATTGCTTGTTGACGACGACTGCGTAGACGTCATGATCACGGAACGCACCCTCAGAGAGCTCGGTGTGACCGCTGATCTGGTGCGTGTGGGCGATGGAGAGGAGGCGCTGGCGTATTTGGCAGAGAAAGATCACCAGGTGCCGTGCATCATTCTCCTGGATCTGAAGATGCCAAAGATGAACGGCCTCGAATTCCTGCGGATCGTGAAAACGGATAAGACACTCAAGGACATCCCGGTGGTGGTGGTGACCAATTCGACCTCAAAGGTAGAGATGACGAAGAGTTCTGAATTGGGAGCCTGCGGCTACGTTGTCAAGAGCATCGACTGGAACGAGTTCCGGCAGAATCTCGGCCGCATCAGTGACTGCTGCCTCAGTTCCATAAGCTAGCCCAGAACCGTCGGCGACGGCGGGGCCACAGATCTCTCCAAAATAGGAAAACCGAATTGATCCCCTGTGTGCGGCGTGGTACTAAACCAGTCACAGCCCAAGCGCACAGGAAAGGTCTTTTGACGCCACACGCTGGATCGCCAAGCGCCTGCTGAAGCTATGTGATCGGCTCACTGGTTCTGGTACGTGCGGCTGTCTCACCTCTTTGTCGCAGGCAAGACAATCGAGTTGTTCAATCGGAATAGTCGCCCATGAAGTCGTTTGATCTGCTCCGCAAAAGGCCCAGCTTGGTCCTCACTGGAAGCCAGATCATCGCTCTGGAAATGCCGGGGGCAAGAAAAGGGCGTACGGCGAGATCGAAACCGAGCATCCCGGCTATTTCGGCTTCCCCGATGCGTTCTATGTCGGCACCTTCAGGGGCGTCGGCCGCATCAACCAGCAGATGTTCATCGACACCCACTACAAGGTCGCCTTCACCAAGCTCCACGACTGCAAGAACGTCCTCGTCGCTGTCGACCTGCTCAACGTCCGGGTCCCACCTTTCTTCGAGGCTCAGGACATTCTGCTGCTACGGATTCTCACTGATCGCGGCACCGAGTACTCCGGCGTGGAGGAGCACCACGAGTACCAGTTCTATTGGGCTGTCGAAAACATCGACCATTTCAAGACTAACGCCCGCAGCCTCCGATGCAAGGGCATCTGCGAACGCTTCCACAAGACACTCATCCAGGAGTCCTATCAGATCGCCTTCCGGAAGGAGATCCACCACAGCCTTGACGAGCCGCAGGCTGATCTGGATACCTGACTGAATGAGTAGAACCGGTCACGAGGGCATCCTGCCGCCGGCTAAAGAGAAGATGTTGAATCAAACCGTACAGACCAACCACCAATATAGTGTGAACGTCAGATCTAGCACTGGCTACTACCTCCCAATGCTCCTCGCAACCATTCCGACACGGGCAGTTGTCTAATTGCCTGTCGTAATACCGGATCAACATCGGTATACACATCATTAGTGAGTTGGGGACTGGAGTGCTCCAGCAGCCGCTGGGTCACAGCGGTCGACACGCCCCTCTGGGCCAGCAGCGAGGCGAACGTCTTCCGCAGATCAT
>CAZGRF010000873.1:0-1680 GCA_964527825.1 uncultured Pirellulales bacterium | reverse complement strand
ATCTTCGACGCTCTGGCGATCCAGGTGCATCGCCCAGCGCAGGGCGGCGTAGAATCCGTCCACGGGCGTCTTGCAGTTCTCCGCCGTGGCGATCGGCACCATGACATCGCTGCCTCGACCCGTGTTGGTGAGCGCCGCCAGCAGCGTCAGGATCGTAGTCGCGCTGGTCATCAGGCACGGTCGAATTCGTCGCAATCCGGCACGCCTGGTTGCTTCGCGTATTTCATCTTTGGTACGTGTGCGGCCATCGGCAAGCGATTAATCGAGACAGGACGCCACCAGCCCGCCATCGTCGGCGGAGAGCCGCCGCTGGATCCTGTCGCCTGCATCCAACAATCACACAACTCGTTTAATGCCAACATGTTATAATAATCCTGAAATTACCAAAACATTCGTTGACTATGACGATTATTGCACTTATACTCGACAGCATCGCGGGTCGACGCAGGGAGTACGGAGATCATGAGTATCGGCGACACCAAGTTGCGTCGAATCGTTCGCTTGGCGGAAGCGATTGTGGCGGATATTCGAGGCAAGAACCTTCAGCCGGGGGATCGCTACCTTGGTACGATCGATACCGCGCGGATGCTCCGGGTCGATACGAGCGATGTCAATCGGGCCATGCAGTTGCTCGTCAAGCGTCGCGTGCTGACGCGCCGGCAACGGCTCGGCACGTTCGTGGGCGACGGCATCGGGGCGTCCCACATCGTGCCGCTCTCGGCAGTTCGTTTCCTGATCGCCGAGCAGGAGATTCGCAGCGAAGGCCTTTTCGACTCGGATGTCATGATGGGCTTCCAGGAACAGTTGCCGCATGTCAAGCTCGGGATCCACTCGGTGCCGCGCACCAACGAAGCAGAAGAAATGCAGCGGCTGGTAGCCGAGGTCTTGCGAAACGCCGAGCCGGAGGGCCTGGTCCTTGTTGGTGCGACGCTCGGAATGCAGCGCGCGGTGGCGGCCTCGGGCGTGCCGGCGGTGGTTTTCGGCCATCCGTACCCCTCGGTCAAGGGATTGTCGTTCGTCGACCGCGATCAGAGGCAGATTGGCCGAACGTTGGCCCAGTATCTCTTGAAGCAAGGTTGCCGCAGGATTGTCTGCATGTTTCGGCGGCGGATGCTCCCGGGTGACCACCTCCTGCTGGACGCGGTCGGGGCGACCCTCATGGAGGCCGGACTGGCCGGTCCTTCCTTGACCGTACGCTGCCTGCCTCACGACGCCGAGGTGATTCGCGCAGAGGTCAACGGAATTCTCGACGCGTCGGACGGGCCGATCGGACTCTTGGCCCGCGTCTCGCTCATGGCGGAAATCGTCGCTGAGACCGTTGCAGCTAGAGACAATCGAACACGGTATCAGGCAACGGTTGTCTCGGGCGGCGACTATTATTCCCGAGAATCCCGCGGGACGAGTTTTCCATTCATCCGTTCGAAGACGTCTCTTCGGGAGGAGGGAAGCGTATTGGCGAGGGTGCTTCTCCAACAGTTCGAGGAGGGCGCGAGCGATTCGTTCTCCGAGCTACTGGAGATCCAGCTTGCCAACGCGAATGAAATCGACACGGAAAGGGAATGAGGCGCTGGCCCACGTTCCGTGGTGGTGCTGTGGGCAGTGGTGGCAACCGAAAAGGTGTGGCATTGATTTGAGGACACACACCTCCGCAGGAGGCCAAGCATGCGAAGTCGGCGCATT
>CAZGRF010000872.1:0-1689 GCA_964527825.1 uncultured Pirellulales bacterium | reverse complement strand
GAGCTGGCCAACGGCGTCGCGACCATGGAACGGAGCTACGACTCCAGTTGGAACGTCGAGGTAGTCAGCCAGAAGGGGGCGATCTCCGTCACCAATCCGCCGATTGATGCCGTGCCGGAGGAGGTCACGATCACATCGACCTGGCGCGGGCCCAGCCCGTCGCTCGTGCAACGGTCCAGCCTCGTGCCGCTGCGCGAGAACACCGTGCTCGAATGGGAAGATGAGTACATCGAGCTGTACTATCTGCTGGTGACCGCAGGTGATTTCTATTGCAAGCTCCAAGAGAAGGACGAGGTCATCCTCGATTGTGAGTTCAAGAAGACGGCGCCGGACGGCAAGCTCGAGATCAAGCAGATTCGCGAGATTCCCCAGCCCGGCGTCGGAGAGTACCGCACGCCGTTCTTGCTGGCCGCGCCTGCGCAGTACTGCATCCTTCAGGGTCGCGGCAGCGACGTGTTCACCAACCACCGGCTCAAATCGAGGTGGACGCTCACGCCGAAGCGCGTCTGGCTCACCGAGGAGAACCTGAACGACTCGATCTATGATGCCGTGGCGCTCGAATACGTGGCGCACGGGCAGGTCCGGCAGGTCGATGCGGCGACGCTGGCGCTGGCCGCTGCCGGGCACGCGCTGGAACCGCCCGAGTGGGAGGGTGACCAGTACGATCTGACGGATAGCTGGCGTTTCTCCGATCTGTGCAACCCGCGCACGTATCGTTTGCGGACCACACCGATGTTCCAAACCACCGTGCCGGACCCCGTCGTGACGCTCGATGATCTGCGGCTGAGTATGGAGGTCGATTATGACGTCCCCGTGCCGCTCGGCGACATGCACGCGGTGAACACGGAAAGTGCGCCGCTCTATGTGCCGTGGGAGCCGACCGCAGGCGATGTCCCCGAAGAGTGCTTGTTCGACGATCCGAACACCGGCGTCTCCATCCATACGCTGTTTCGCGTCCGCTGGAGATTCTGGGGCGTCGGCCCGCCAACGTCCGTTCAGTTCGTGGAGACTCGCATTCAGGGACTGACCACCGAGCCCATCGTCCTGACAGGCTTCTTCTCGCAGAGCATCGGCGGCGGCTCGCACCTTTGCCCGAAGGACTTCCTCTTCGAGCCCGCGTTAGAGCCGGGAATCGCGCCGCAGATTCTGCAAGAGCTGAAGGCCCAGAACATCCGATTCATCTACTACACCACCGGCGGCCGCGAATGCCGGCCCACCGAATGGGAGGACACGCCGCCGCTGATTCGCTTCTATGGCTTCGACGATCCCATTGAGGGTCTGATCTGCGACGACTGAACGGGTTTTCTGATGCCGATGCTACCCCAAGGCTTGTCATCCTGAGCCGAAGGCGAAGGATCTGGGCTCTGCACGGGCACGAACATTCGATCTCCGTCTCTGGCCAGATGCTTCACGCCGTTCAGCATGACAATCCTACGTTTATCCCGGATTTCCCAGATGATTCGTCTACGTAGTTGTAGGGTGGGTTCTCAACCCACGCGTTGATGTCTTAACATTCACGACGTAACCGTCTGGTGGCTGCGCGCCCCTCGACTTGAATCTTGACACTGTCGCGCGCCGGCGGCATAATTGCCACCAGAAGTGGACGTATGGTGATGTCTTGCCAGAAGAGAGGCCCGGCCCACCGAGACGTCTGTAATGTGGCCAAGCCGAAGGGAACGCGATGGCCGT
>CAZGRF010000871.1:0-1690 GCA_964527825.1 uncultured Pirellulales bacterium | reverse complement strand
TGAGTATCGACTCCATGCCACTTCAAGTAGTTCAGTTCCTTACGCGTCCTAGCCGAGCGTAACCATTCGAGATTCGAAACAAACAGACTCGAACATCTGAAATGGAAGGTCTTCTTCTGCCTGCCCAGCCTGCATTCTATCGAGGCCGCACACGGGAAATCCTTCTTGCTGGAGTCGCAGGCGTACCAGTGCAGGAGGGTGTACTTGCACTTCACGCCCGGCGATTTATCGAAGTACCGTAGCTGAAGCACTTTCTCTATTCCTGTGTAGGTCTGCCGATCTATGCCCCGCCGGAATACAACCGATCCATCTTCGAATGCCCCTCTGACCTTCGCGAAGGAGCCGACGTTATAGCTTCCGGACTCGAAGATGTACAAGAAAGCCAGTTCGCGTTGTCTCGACATATGGGCGACCTACCGATCTATGCCAGCTATGTCTTCTTGACTCCGGGCCACAGCAGTTGGCCGACCTTCTGATCACGCAATCCACGGCATGTGGCGCTTCTTCGGTAACCCGCCACCGTGCGCGTGGCCAGCATAACGCCGTGTTCAGTTCCGCCGCCAAAGCACCAACGCGAAGCGAACCCCAGCATCTGTCCTTCCTTCGATCCAGAAATGCACTCAAGACGTCAGCTGCAACGAGATGCTATCGCGTTACCTCCCACCACTGACGAGAGTCCGCCGATGGAGATTCTCTCCAGAAGACGCCGGTCATCTTTCGGGGTGCAACACTGCTCCAAGGAAAGTCCAAACCCGACTGTCGTAGCTGCGGTCACTGTGTCCCCCATTCTGGATGACTACCAGGGTGTGCTGCCGCCCCGCCTCCCTCATTCTCTGATCCAGCAATTCGGCTTCGCGCAGAGGGATGTATGGATCAGCCGTCCCGTGAATGGTCAGTATGGGAGGTGAGTTTGATCCTATGTGATTCACAGGACTGGCCTCATGATACAGTGCAGGAAGCTCCTGCGGGGTTCCGCCTAGGAGATCGACCATCATGTCGGGATATGAGGCATCGTACTTGTCCACTACGTCGGTGATTCCCGAGAGGTTGACGACTGCTTGGAGATCGCATGGCACAGAAGAGTCTCCAAGGGGCGGGCACTGAATACTCCCATCCCCAGTAAGCCCAGCCATGAGAGCGAGATACGCACCGGAGGAGAATCCGACTGCACCGATTCTTCTCGGATCCAGATTGTATTTCGCCGCGTTGGTCCTCATCCAGCGCACCGCATTCTTCACATCGCATATCAGCGCGGGGAAGGGGTACTTCGGCTTTCCCTCAACCTTGGTGTGTATCGGGCGGTGGTCAATAGTGATAGAAACGTAGCCCCTATCAGCTGCGTCGCGAATTGCCGCGGCGCACATCCCCCTTGTCCAATACTCCCAGTTGCCGTGAATGAAGACCAGTCCGGGGTGAGGTTTTGATCCTTTCGAGGGGTAGGCAATGTCGAGCTTGAGTTCGTAGTCCGCTCCCGAGGAAAAGGTGATACCATCTTCCACAATTACCTGTCGCGTCTGTGCACCGAGACATCCCCCGACCAGAATCAACGCTACAACGCAACATAGCTTGACGACCTTTTTGATCATAAGCCCTCCTATCTGACCATTGTCAGCCCGCTCTGAGATACCGCGGCATAACGTCGATGCTGAGTTGCCGCGCCGACGGACGAGCCACCCACGCTACTTCAAAG
>CAZGRF010000870.1:0-1694 GCA_964527825.1 uncultured Pirellulales bacterium | reverse complement strand
ACCTGGACGGCGGGCGAGACGTCGCCAATCTCGTCCAGAAAGATCGTCCCTCCTTCGGCCAGCGCAAACCGACCGGGTTTGTCTTTCTTGGCATCCGTGAAGGCGCCGGCCTTATAGCCGAACAACTCGGATTCCAGCAGGCTGTCGGGCAGCGCGCCGCAGTTGACCGCGACAAAGGGCTTGTTCTTGCGGTGGCCGAGGTTATGAATGGCGCGGGCGAAGAGCTCCTTGCCGGTACCCGTTTCGCCATCGATCAGGACCGTGCAATCACTCTCGGCGACACGCGGCAACACGTCGAAGAGTTGTTGGATGCGCGGGCTCCGGCTGATAATGTCCTCGCAGCAGTACTGCTTGCGCACCTGTTTGCGCAGTTCTTCCACGAGGGTCATATCGCGAAAGGTCTCAACGCCTCCGACAATCTGACCATTCTCATCCCTTAGCAGCGCGGTGGAGATCGTAATAGGCTTGCGCCGGCCCTCCGCATCGACAATATCCACCGGCTTGCTGATGATGGGGTCGCCCGTCTCCGTGGTCTGGCGCAGAGCGCAGCCGGTTTCGCAGACATCCGCCTTGAGAATCTCGCGACAAGGGCGTCCCATGGCCTCCTGGCGCGTGACGCCGGTAATCTGCTCGGCCGCACGGTTAAAGGACGTAATCCGCCAGTGCCTGTCCACCGTGAATACCCCGTCAGCGATGCTGTCGAGGATGATATCGGTGTCTTTGTATGACTGAAAATCCATATCGCCAACTATAGCCGTGATACGAGCATCTGTTACAGGATGTTCCCATAGGCCGCGGCGGACAATCGCCTGTAAGGGCCATATCCCCGGAAGCTCATTCAGACTCGGATCTGCCTGAACCTCAGCAACATACCAGTCTATATAGCTGGCTGCAATACAGCATACACACAGTTCGGAGCGGTCTTATCAGCTTCGGCGCTCAGGCGCGTGCCAAAGTGCGCGCCAGACATGTACGTTTGGTCTTCATTTGACCATTGTCGGGTCTTCGCCTGATCCCATAAGTCCTTCTTCAGCAATCGTTAATCACTGTATCACATTGACTTGCAGAAGTCGGCAACGGCCAACCAGTCCTATGCCCCTCTACGAGACATCCAGCCACGTCATCAACTGCACCGGCAGATCATCCATTGCAGACGCCATCGCCTTGCGACACGCCTCGCTTCCCGTCGGCGATGTGGCAAGCAGCACGATCCGATCGAAGCCTGCATGGGCGATCTTGGTGAGGTTTTCCCTTGTGTCGGACTTGCCGGTCTCGATCTCGACCGCGACCGTTTCGCCGGGTCGTGTCGCCAGGATATCCACGGCGCCGTTGCCTTGGACCGGGTGTTCGCGCCTGACTTCGTACCCTTCTTGCTCGAAATACTTGGCTGTGCGGCTCACCCAGAACATGTGCTCAAGGCTCTCGCGCGGCTGGGGGCCAGGGTCAATGCCGAGCCCCGAACAGAGAGCTCTGCCCTCATCGGTGAGCTGGAACAGCACGATCTGGCCGGAGCGGTTGGCGATGGTGATACGCTCGATGATACCAGCCGAACTGAGAGACTCACGCACGGCATTGCCGCGCCGGCGGGACAGGTTCAGGCGATGATAGCGTGAGACCGTCGTCGAGAGTGGCCGGGCAATGATGTCGGTCAGGAATCTCTTCTCCTCTGCAGATAGATTCCTGGGTGGTTCAGG
>CAZGRF010000869.1:0-1695 GCA_964527825.1 uncultured Pirellulales bacterium | reverse complement strand
GGCTGCTCGATCAAGATCCCGTAGAGGTGGATCAGTCGGCGCTGACCGGGGAATCACTTCCCGTCACACGCAAGATGGGCGAGGCGCTGTTTTCGGGGTCGATCATCCGTCAAGGTGAGACCGACGCCCTCGTCTATGCCACCGGCACGCACACCTATTTTGGCCAGACCGCCCGGCTGGTGGCAGAGACGCATACGGTCAGCCATTTCCAGCGCGCAATTCTGAAGATCGGCGATTACCTGATCGTCATCGCGATTGCCTTGGTGATTCTCATCTTCGGCGTGGCCATGTTCCGTGGCGATCCCATGCTGACCACGCTTCAGTTCATGCTGGTCCTCACCGTGGCCGCAATCCCAGTGGCTATGCCAGCAGTGCTTTCGGTGACCATGGCAGTCGGCGCGAGGCTCCTTGCCGCCCGGGAGGCTATCGTCAGCCGCCTGGCGTCGATCGAGGAACTGGCCGGGGTGGACGTGCTCTGCTCCGACAAGACCGGCACACTCACGCAAAACAAGCTGGCGCTCGGCAAACCATCTTGCGTTGGCGAAGTAATGGAGACCGAACTTATTCTCAACGCTGCGCTGGCCTCGCGGGCTGAAGATCAAGACACCATCGATATGGCCGTTCTCAGCGGCCTCAAGGATCAAGACCGACTGAAAGAGTACCAGGTCGTTCATTTTCAACCGTTCGACCCGGTGCACAAGCGGACCGAGGCAACGGTCAAAACGAAGGCCGGAGGTGTCTTTCGGGTGACGAAGGGTGCGCCGCAAGTGATCCTTGGCCTCTCGGCCAATGCGGCAGAGGTAAAGCCTGAAGTCGACAAAGCCGTCGAGGGTTTTGCCGAACGAGGATACCGCTCCCTTGGCGTTGCGCGCGCAGAAAGAAATGGCAGCTGGCAGTTTCTTGGCGTTCTCCCCCTATCGGATCCGCCACGGCCGGATTCCAAGGAGACCATTGAGACGGCGCAACAGCTCGGCATCGACGTCAAGATGTTGACCGGAGATCAAATCGCCATTGCCAAGGAAATCGCCGGTCAAATCGGACTGGGCACGAACATTCTCGACGCCAGCGGCTTCGGCGACACCAAACATCACGAAGGGGCCCAGCTCGATCAGTCGATCGAGGAGGCAGATGGCTTCGCCCAGGTCTTTCCCGAGCACAAGTTCCATATCGTCGACGTGCTGCAGCGGCACGGCCACATCGTCGGCATGACCGGCGATGGCGTGAACGATGCGCCGCCCCTTAAGAAGGCCGATTGCGGCATCGCGGTTTCCGGCTCCACAGATGCGGCACGGGCCGCAGCCGATATCGTGCTTTTGACCCCGGGCCTGTCCGTCATCATCGAAGCAGTCAAAGAGAGCCGGAAGATCTTCCAGCGCATGAACAGCTACGCGATCTATCGGATCGCTGAGACCATCCGTGTCCTTCTGTTCATGACCCTGTCGATCCTGGCATTCAATTTCTATCCGGTGACAGCCGTCATGATCGTGCTTTTGGCCGTGCTTAATGACGGCGCGATTCTGTCGATCGCGTATGACAATGTGCGCACCTCCGACAAACCTGAAGCCTGGAACATGCGCTTCGTGCTCGGCATCGCCACGGTGCTGGGCATCACCGGCGTCATGGCGTCGTTCGGGCTGTTCTATCTCGGCGAGCAGGTCTTCCATCTCGACCGCGCCACCATCCAGACGCTGATGT
>CAZGRF010000868.1:0-1698 GCA_964527825.1 uncultured Pirellulales bacterium | reverse complement strand
CCTACTATGAACACACTCCGCAACATCGTGATGCTGGTATTCGGCATCCTGGCTGCATTGGCATTCCAAGGCTGCTCTGCCGCGCCCGACAGTGCTGCTCCGGCCGCTGCGTCCGGCGGCGCTGCGCGCAGCCTCGCGCCTTACTTCACGCCGGCCACGTCGGGCGCCAAGACGCCGGACCCCGACGGCTTCCTCCAGCGGTGGCTGCTTCTCGAACCGATCAAACAGCCAATCCGCACCAACGCCATATTCACGGAAAGCTACATCCGGAACGTTATCACGACCGAGTACTTTCCCAACCAGTTCACCGTGGTTCCGCATGATGGTGACAAGGTGACGGTTGCCGGCGAGGAACTCGCATGGCATGCGCTGGACTCTACCACGTGGAACGCCAAGCTCTTTCGCTTCGCATACGGCCTGAACAAGCCGGAGTATGGCGTCCTGTTCTGGGCCGTTGCCGTTGTCGACTGCCCGCGCCAGATACGGAACGTGCGCATGGCCGTGGGCTCGAATTCCGCGTCCATGTGGTGGCTCAACGGCGAAGAAGCGGTCACTCTCTTCGGCGATCGGCGCATGGTTATGGATGACTGCGTCTCCAAACGCGTCACGCTCAACAAGGGCCCCAACGTCATTCGCGGCGCCGTCATCAACGGCCCTGGTTTAAGCGATTTTTGCGTCCGCTTCGTCGATGAGGGCGGTGAACCGATCAAGGATTTCACCCTGAACCTTGAAGAAGCTGAAAACTAAGTCCTACCGGGTTCCGGTCGCGACGTTATGGCCACATGGCATGGCGTTGTGGCCGGTTCAATGAGTCATCCTATTTCTGATCTCTATAGTTTTGTTCTCGGAGGTTCTTATGAGAATGTATTTTCTGGCAGCAGCAGCTCTCAGCTTGGTCTCTCTCTGGGTGCCTCGTCCGGCGTTGGCTTTGGAAGGCGCACCCTACATCCACGATCCCTCGACCATCATGGAGTGCGACGGCAAGTACTATACTTTCGGTACCGGCGGCGGCGGTCTAATCTCTGAAGACGGCTGGACCTGGCACGGCGGCGCCGTGCGTCCCGGCCGCGGAGCGGCTCCCGACGCTATCAAGATCGGCGACCGCTACCTCGTGATCTATGGCGCGACCGGCGGCGGTTTGGGCGGTGGCCACAACGGCAGAATCCTTACGATGTGGAACAAGACCCTGGACCCCAATTCCCCTGACTTCGAATATTCAGAGCCCATCGAAGTCGCCTCAAGCGACGGTGTCGAGGATTGCGACGCCATCGATCCGGGGCTGCTTCTCGATCCCACGGATGGCCGGCTGTGGTGCTGCTACGGGACCTTCTTCGGCTACACTCGCGTCGTCGAGCTCGATCCCAAGACCGGCGCACGCGTGGAAGGCAACAAGGCCATCAATATCGCCATCGACTGCGAAGCCACGGACCTGATCTACCGCGACGGCTGGTATTACCTTCTGGGCACACACGGCACGTGCTGCAACGGCCCCACCTCCACCTACAACATCCGCGTGGGTCGCTCCAGGAAAGTGACCGGCCCGTACCTGGACAACATGGGCATGGACATGCTCAGAGGCGGTGGCAAGCTTGTGGTGGCCGCCAACGGGCGCTGCATCGGACCCGGCCACTTCGGCCTGATCGACCTGGGCAACGACGTGCAGAAATTCTCCTGCCATTACGAAGCGGACCTGGACCG
>CAZGRF010000867.1:0-1700 GCA_964527825.1 uncultured Pirellulales bacterium | reverse complement strand
CTCCGTCAAATGGCTCGGGACGATATCGACTCATAAAAGTCTTTTGGTATTCTTGGTCTGCCTGCACCGCAGCATCCTCACTGAATCCAACAGTAGTGAAGAAATACCTCATGGGACTGATCCTTCGTCCTTCACGAACCATCTCGAAGATGTCCCAGTTGTCGTTGAGAATTGATTGAAAGAAATCATGCGGTCCGGGTAACAGATAGGTTCCGAAACCAGAACTGTTACTCGAATAAAGGAGACCGCATGATGGGTAAATCGTACCAGAGAAAGACGAATCGCTCCAAACGAAAAATGCCATCCCCGCCCCAAGGCACCGTGAGCGTGGAGACCGCTGACGGCCAAGCACGATTCCAGATGATGCTGCCGATGAACCTGCTGCTGTTCGATGTAGCGGCGGCGATTGAAGAGACCGCCAGCCAAGCGGGTTTGTTGATGATGAAGGCTCTGATCGATGAAGAGGTCGAGCAAGTCGCAGGTCCCCGATACACACACCAAACGGACCGCCAGGCCGTGCGTTGGGGCCATGACGAGGGCCACGTGATCTTCGCCGGGCGTAAGGTGGCCATGCCCAAACCCCGCGTTCGATCGGTCGATGGCAGCGAGGTTCCCTTGTCCCGTTATCAGGCCTTCGCCCATCCGCGTCGCATGCAGCAGGCGGTCTCGCAACGGATTCTGCGGCGGGTCTCGACACGGGACTATGCCGGGGTGCTCGACGATCTGTGTGAGGGCTATGGGATCAAGAAGAGTTCCGTGTCCCGGCACTGGAAAGCCACCAGCGCCGCTCAACTCAAGCAGATGCTGGAACGACCGCTGGCGGATCGGGACCTCTGTGCGCTCTTCCTGGATGGCAAGGAATTCCATGATTTCACGCTGATCGTGGCCCTGGGCGTGGATCGCGAGGGGCACAAGCACGTGTTGGGGCTGTGGCCGGGCGCCACGGAGAACGCCGAGGTCTGCGGCGCCTTACTGGACGATCTGATCGAACGGGGGCTGTCCCGGGATCAGGCGTATCTATTTGTCCTCGATGGGGCCAAGGCCCTCAGGAAAGCGGTGGTCCAACGCTTCGGCACTAAGGCCTTCATCCAGCGTTGCCGCGTGCACAAGAAGCGGAACATTAAGAAGTATCTGCCCACGAAGTACCACGGGATGCTGTCGATGAAGCTGCAGGTGGCCTGGGAGATGACCGATTACGAGCAGGCCCGCCAGGAACTGCGGAAGGTCCAGACTTGGCTGGCCTCGATCAATCAGGCGGCGGCCCGTAGTCTGGAGGAAGGATTCGAGGAAACGTTGACCGTCAATCGTTTGCAGCTGCCGTCACAGCTTCGTCGCCTCTTGGCCAGCACGAATATCATTGAGAGTTGCTTCTCGCTCACGGGAGACCTCTGCCACAACGTCAAGCACTGGCGGAATGCGAACATGGCCTGGCGTTGGGCCGGCACCGTATTGCTGGAGGCAGAGAAACGCTTTCATCGTATCCAAGGCTATCGGGAGTTGCCTCTGTTGATCAATGCGTTAGGCAATGCCGTTGACAGCGAGGAGGCCGTCGCATAACCTTAGGCAACGTTACCTGGCCGCAGGTCCAATTCCCACGACGACCGGGACAACTTCCACATCGATGCCGCTCGGCGGAGTCCCAAAAACCATATAGCGACAACGCGGCAGGTGTGCCGGCACGTGGTTGTCCAGCACGATCA
>CAZGRF010000866.1:0-1701 GCA_964527825.1 uncultured Pirellulales bacterium | reverse complement strand
GAGTGGATTTCACGGAGAACCCCGACGCCCGCCCTGCGGTCGTCGCAACCGAGACCGCCAACCTGTGGGCCGATGTTATTGGCTTCGCCATTGCCATCGTCTGCATTTCACCCATGGACGTTGTATGAAGGAGCAGTGTTCGTGACAGTTACCCATTACGGCAACGGGATACTTGGTCCCGGCAACATGCAGCATGCTCACGTGGCCTGGACAACGTGATTTCTTGCCAGGGCCGGCGCCTTCGCCCAGGCTTCAGGCCGCTCAGGTCCTGGTAGACGATACCCGTTTCCCTGCCGAGTCAGCCACTGGAGAAACCCAGCACGCCAGCAGGATTTTTCTCTACGGGCAACATGTCGGCTTGTATACTATCTGTCAAACATCGTGTTATGAGCGTGATTGAACAGAAGATCGATAATCCCACGGGGCAGGCACTGGCCGGTGAAACTCGGAGCACGAAATCCGAAATCCGAAACAAATCCCAAGCACCAAGCAGGTAATGACCAAAATGCGGCCGCCACACGGCGAGGCGGTTTCAGGGTCTTGGGCTTCGGTTCTTCGGGCTTGTTTCGAGTCTCGACGTCAGGACTTCGGATCTACCTCCGGTCGCGGAGGCTGTTGCGCCAAACAAAGCCAATTTCGCGTTTTTCAGGGCTGGAGAATGAGGGCCGAACGAGAGAACAAAGCCAATTGTGCGAAACAAACCCAATTTGCCACCGGCGTGCGCCCGGCCTCTATCAACCATTCCGCTTCTTGCGCGGGCAGGATGCCCGCGGCACGCGAAGGCGGGATGCCCGCGACGCGGCTACGGTCGGATTTGGGGTCTGTAATCCTCGGCTTTGTGGCGGACGATGGCGCCCTCGATCATGTAGATGACATCCTCCGCGATATTCGTCGCGTGGTCGGCGATGCGCTCGAGATGCCGGGAGGCCGAGAGCAGATGGATCAGCGACTCGGTCTGATCGGGCCGGGCGTGGATCGCCTGTTGAATGACAACGTACATCTGGCGGTTCATAGCATCGATCTCATCGTCGCGGGCCAGGACGTCACGGGCCTGAGATGCGCTGAGGCTAACCAGGGCATCAAGGCTTTTCTTGAGCATGTTCTGGGCCTTATAGGCCATCGCCTGAAGATCGAGCGAGATACTGACCGGCGGCTGCGTCGCCAGGAAGGCGGCCCGTTCGGCCACGTTGACGGCCAGGTCGCCCACGCGCTCGAGGTCGTTGTTGATCTTCAGTACGGCGATGATGAAACGCAGGTCGATCGCAACCGGCTGATGGAGGGCCAGGATCTTCAGACAGCTTTCTTCGACCTGCACCTCCATTTCGTCGATCTGAATGTCGTTGTCGATGATGCGCCGGGCCGTCGCCTCGTCCCGATTGCCAATAGCCGCGGTCGCCTCGCGCACGGCCAGCTCGACCATGGTCCCGAGGGTCAGGATTTCCTTCTTGAGGTTCTCGATCTCTCTACGCAAATGAACGGGCATCAGTGGACTCCCTTGAATAGGTCCTATTGGACCCATAAGACCTATCAGCCAAACCTGCCTGTGACATAGTCTTCAGTTTCCTTCTTGCCTGGGTTGCGGAAGATCTTCGCGGTCCGGTCGTACTCGATGAGTTCGCCCATATAGAAGAACGCGGTCTTCTCGCTGACCCGTGCGGCCTGCTGCATGTTGTGCGTCACGATAACGATGGTGTAGGTGCT
>CAZGRF010000865.1:0-1703 GCA_964527825.1 uncultured Pirellulales bacterium | reverse complement strand
CCCTGGGCCATGTGGGCCGCCTGCTACGCCGTGGGCTGCTACTTCGTAAGCCGTGTCTGTAGGCGCCCGGCCCGGCTCGACGAGACCTTCGTCCTCGTGCCGATGATCTGGGCCGCGGGCGCTCGTCCTTCTCCGTGTGAACGACGATACAGCCTGTGCCTGCAACCGTTATAACAGCCAGTGATAGTGCCAGCCATCTCTTCTTCATTGCTCTGTTCTCCGTTCCAACAGGATTGCCCCCGGATGCCGCATCGATTTGGTTACAGTACCGAGCCGACCTCTGAATGTCAAATCTTCACCATGAATGAGCGTTCTCTGTTGCCATGCAGCCTCTTATCTGTCACCCTATAGAGGCAACGACGAACCATCGGGTAACACAAGTGTCCGGCCGGCCGGCCAAATTGGAACCTCGACCGGCCCGACAGAAGGGAAGTGTATGGAACCGAACTGGCTGACGTGGGCCAAGCAAGTGGCCGCACTGGCACAGAGTGGGCTGACCTACTCGCAGAATCCTTACGACACCGAGCGATACGAACAACTCCGGGATATCGCCGGCCAGATGATGGCCGCCGGCTTTGACGCAGGCGGGCCCGGCTTGGATATCGACAAAGAGACGTTCCTCAAGTTCTTTCCTCGCGAAGAGGGCTACATGACACCCAAGGTGGACGTCCGCGCCGCGGCGTTTCGCGACGATAAGATTCTCCTGGTCAAGGAGAAGCTCGACGGCGGCTGGACCCTGCCGGGCGGGTGGGCCGATCCCGGCCAATCCGCAGGTGAGGCGGTGGTTCGCGAGGCTTTCGAAGAATCGGGTTTTCGCGTCCGCGCGACCAAGCTGGCCGCCGTGCACGATCGAAGTAAGCGTCCGCACCTGCCCTATATGCCTTTCCATATCTACAAGCTCTTTTTTATCTGCGAGATCACGGGCGGTGCCGCTGCTCTCAGTCATGAAACCACAGGAGTCGATTTCTTCGCCCAGGACGCCATCCCTCAACCGTTGTCCATCTCTCGCACGCTCCCCGAGCAGATCGCCCGGATGTTTGAGCACTACCGTAATCCCGTCTTACCCACCGACTTCGACTAATGACGCCCGAGGCACCGATGGCGCCAGTTCTTCTGGCGTCTCGCACTCACGATGACTCCGACGCGCCGCAACGATTGTGTCATCTCGAGCGGTAGCGAAGGTCTTCTGGTCCAAGTATAGAGCAAGGATGAAGGCCACGTCAGGGAGTCTGCCGAGACAAACAAGACGGCACCCTGCAACCGTTGCCAAGATGCTTCACTGCGCTGCAAAGGCGAAACATCTCGCTTCTTTGGCGAGCATTTTCAGGCTGCCAATCTCACGACATCTGCATCGCGCAGTTTCAGTGCCGCTGCCATGATCTGTTGTCCCCTGACCGTAACGCGGTAACAGCGCGTCGCGCGAAATCGCATCCGATCAAAGCCCCGTAGAACCCCGATGACATCCTGCCGGTGCTGCCGTATAGAGGCGTCCATGACGTTGCTCCCTGCAAGCGGTACGTGGTTTTGTCATCCATACCGTACGCCGGAGAGCAACGTTTTTCATCTATTTTGGTTGCGGCGGAGCGAGCTGCACCAAGCTCAGAATGACAAGCGTTGGCCGGTCCACCAAAGTGCCTGAGCACATTCCCCTTTGGCGTTCGGACAAACAGATCCCGCTTGTATCGACTGAGCAAACTCCATAG
>CAZGRF010000864.1:0-1703 GCA_964527825.1 uncultured Pirellulales bacterium | reverse complement strand
CGTGGTCGATGACCCTGTGGGTGTACTGCTCGATCAGTCCTTCGTAGGATGCCAGCGCGTCAGTGTAGACGTGGGCACCGGCTGCGACGTTGGCGCGGATCTGCATCTGGAGATCTCCCCGGCGACGAGTCGGAACTACCGCGGCGCGGACCTTGCCGGTTTCACGCTCCAGCAAGCCAAACACGATGGTCTTACCGATTGGACCGCGACCGGCGGTCTTCTCACGCCGCTTGCTGACGTGCATGTTGCGGGCCTTACCGCCAATGAAGGTTTCGTCGGCTTCGATGGTCCCGCTCATTTTGTCGATACTCCCGGTGTGCATGGCGTAGCGGATTCTCTGAAGCATAAACCACGCCGTACGCTGTGTTACCTTGATTGCGCGGGCCAGCTCGTAAGAACTGATCCCGTTCTTGCAGTTGGCCAGCATCCACATTGCTACGAGCCACTTGTTCAGACCAACAGCGGAATCCTCGAAGATCGTACCGACCTTCACCGAGTACTGCTTGCGGCAATCGAGGCATGTCCAGAGTTTCCGGGTCTTGATGAACGAGTGCTTCTTGGAACCGCAGCGCGGGCAAACTGGCCCTTTCGGCCACTTCACTTTGGCAACGGTTTCCAGGCACACCATCGGGTCGGAGAAGTACTGGATGGCCTCCATCAAACCGCTGTTACTGTTGAAGTTAACCGTTTCCATGCTTCAATGATAGCATGGGAGTCTGTGTGAGTCAAGTGATTTGTTGCTCAAAGTAGACCGCCGCCACCTTCCACCCACGTTGCTCACACAAGCGGCAAAGGCGCCCCTGTTGATTCTCCGGGCGTTGCCGGTGGCCCTCATCGCCGAGCGCCCGTGTCTTTTGGGGTGTGCTGGCGCGGAGGTACAGGGCGCATCGGGGCTCGGCCGCGCAATCCGGTTCGGGCGGGCGAGGACAGGCTCCCCTTCTCGGCCTGCTCATCGTCTGTCACCCCATCTCCGGCCCGCCGCGCTTCACCTTCTGCCCAGCGGAGAGAACTGTGAATGTCGCTCTGCGTTGAGATCCGGAGGAGGATGCCCGAGGGAAGGGGCCTGGTGGTGCCGACAGCGATCAGGATCAGGGGCGCTGCGTACCCACTCTGCTCCTCACTTCGGCTGCACTATCAGTGCTGGCCGGTCTGCCGTTTCCTAGAATCAATGACTTCCGGGTTCTCAGGGTCGCGAGATAGTCCGACTCCCGCCGCCTCCACAGTCGAGTTCTCAAGAAAGCGTGTCCGCCCTGTTGACTGGGCGCTATCCTTGCTGTGTCGAGGGTGTCCCGGCGGGGTTAGTGTCTCCTGTGAAATAGCCCAGAGCCAGTTCCGGCCTAGCATCCAGAGCATCCTTCCAGCGTGCGGACGCCTCTTCGTGCCGGCCGAGCTCGTGAAGAACATGACCGAGGTTGAGAAGCGCTTCGGGAAAGCCAGGCTGGACACTGAGACATTCCTCGTAATACCTCGCTGCGGCCAATGGTCGGTTCATCTTCTGCAGCAGCAAGCCGGTATTGTAGAGGATCTCCGGTGTCGCATCACCACTGCCGACGAGTTTCTCATGATAGGCCAGCGCGTCATCCAGCCGGTTGTTCTTAAGTGAGATCGCGGCCAGACCGCGAAGCGCGTCCCGATCGTCCGGAGCTGTCATAAGGACATCGTTCAGAACAGCAGTCGCCCGGTCATCGTCGTTGTTGTAGAAA
>CAZGRF010000863.1:0-1703 GCA_964527825.1 uncultured Pirellulales bacterium | reverse complement strand
CAACAGAAGGACAGGCCAGGTCGCCGCCAGCAGGACCGTCAGCATGAGGGCCTCGACAGTGAAGAGAAATCTGTCAGCCTGGACCTGACGGACCTTCTCGGAGATGACCTCGATACGTTTGTGCATTTTCGCATGAAACGCGGCGGACGCCACAATCACAAGCGCGATTAGCAGATAAGGCAGTGGATCGGCCTTGAAGTCCGCCCCGAGTGCGGCGCCGGTCCTGTGCCAGTTGGCAGGGGACAGGAGCCATCCTATCGCCCGGGCCGTGCGGCCCACGTCGGGCAGACCCACGGCGTGGCTGCTCTTGACCCAAAGAATGTTGGCGTCGATGAAATTGGCGAAATCCTCGACCGTGGCGACGAGCCGCCGCTCTTTGATGTCCAGACTGGCCAGTTTGCCGGCAAACTCCTCATTGAGATCGGCCAAAGCCCGCAACGTCTTGCGTCGGCTTTCGTAGTAGCTTGCCGCCTCCTTTTTGATCGCTTCCCGCTGCGCGTCCGTTACCGACCCATCAAGTTGGGCATCGACTCCCTCCAACTCGTCCGTCAGATCGCCCAAGTCGGACCAGCGCCTGTCGAACTCGCTGTTGTCAATCAAGGCCGTCGAGATTCTCGCCGTGCGATTGCGGATCCGTCTTTGGTTTTCGCTGATGTTCGGAAGCTGGTCACGTTTGCCCAGCAGAAGGGCTCCCATCGTGTTGGTGACCCTGCCGACGGCTTGGATCTGACTTCGCGCCTCGGCAAAGTCATCGCTGACCGATGTGAGTTTGGCGTCGATCGTCTCTGCGTACTTCGTTATCTCCTGAACCTTTGCGATGAGATCGGCATGTCCTTGCGCGAGCTTGGCGTTTTCGTCGGTAATTGGCTTGAGGACGGGATTGACGTCGCGTGTCTCCTGCCTGGCGCGGAGCGCCTCGTTCTGCGCCGCCTGTGCCGCCTGATTGCGGAGGGCGGCCACCTTGTCCTGCCAGAAAGCAACCCGCTTCTCCCCGGCTGCCGACCGGCGGGAGGCCAGATCACGCTGGGCGGCGAGCAAGTCATTGGTGGCGTCGTAGCTGGCCAGTTCCTGGGTGTTGGTGTCGATTCGGCGCTGCAGGACACTCTGCTCGAGTTGCAGGAGCGTACGGTTGGCTTGGTCCAGTTCGCTTTGCGCACTGTCGGCGCTAGGGGCGGCCAACTTTTGCTTTATTTCCTCCAGACGCTGTTTGGCGGTGCTGATCTCTTCCGGGATCTTGGTCCTGCGGTCGGCGCGCCGTTTCGGTTCACTTTCCAGGTTGGCGGCGTTCTTCTTGGCCTCATCGAGATCCAGTTTCGCCTGGTTCAGGGCTTGCTCGGCCTGGGCCAGGGTCAGATCGGATGGGATTTCTTCCGGCAGGGACGTGGTCGGCTGAGCCAGGGACTTCCTGATGCTCTCGAGAGTGGCGCTGGCCGTCTTGACGGCTTCATCGTATTGCTTTCTTTTGTCCGCGAGTTCGGCGCCCAGCTTGAGCTGGGCAATAGCCTTGTCGTAGGCTTCGGCCAGCTTGGCCTTGACGTCGTCGGCGAGGTTCGCGGACTCCGCGATCTGTTTCTTCTGTTCCTGCAGTGTATTGATGGTTATCGCAGGGGGGGTGGCTGTGCCTTCGGGGGGAACCGTAGAGGTGGGGCCAGTGGCGTTCGCCGTGTTCGGTGTAGCCGATTACACCCAGGTATTCATCGGCT
>CAZGRF010000862.1:0-1703 GCA_964527825.1 uncultured Pirellulales bacterium | reverse complement strand
CGTGCCGGGATGGACACAGGCAGGAATCGTCGTAACATACCCCACCAGAGGGAACAGGTTGACAGCGACCAAGGCGGAGAGTGCGCCCAGCACGATCCTCCCGTATCCCCGCGCCCTCAAATGTGCGCCCAACACCATGAAGAGAAATACGAACGCCATAGCTTCCGTGGCAAAACCGAAGACCGGATTGATGACGGCTCCGTGCAGAATGGGCAGATGCAGCAGATAGGCATCCAACAGTTTGAACACGATCGCCACACTTAAGACAATCGCCGCAGCCAGTATCTTCCGCCTGTAGGCCATGCCGAGCGAGATGAAGAAAATGGCCAGCCCAGTCATCACCGAGCCGGTGATGGTCCTCGCACACATTCCTCGCATGTACAGTCCCAGGCCGGCTTCAGCGAGTCCCCAGATAGAACCCGCGGCAACAAGAACACCGAATCCATAGCGATCGCTCACTCTCTTCATCGAGCGGCCTCCTTGAGTAAATGAAATCTATTGATTGGCTCAGTCAGTGTCGAGGGAGTATTCGCAGATCCGATTCCCTCAGGACGGATATGAATTGCGAACTGGGTACAGGCAAGCCCTGTGCTTTGAGGAACAGTTTGGGTATGCCAGAGTGAATATAGGAAAATATCTCGATAATTGCCAACAAGACCATGTCTTATCCGCTGCGCCGGCCCTGTCTGACATGGACGCTTCTTCAGCAAAGAAGACATAAGAAAAAGGGGTCGGCCAAACAGCCGACCCCTCCGTCATACGGATTTGCGACGAATGCTTACTTCAGGAAGACCATCTTCTTCTGAGCCGCGAAGTCGTTCACCTCCAGACGGTACACATAGATGCCGGACGGAAGGTTGGCCGCCGTGAAGGTCGCCGTGTGCTGGCCGACCGTCAACTCCTCTGCCACCAGAATCGTCACTTCCTGACCCATAACATTGTACACCTTGAGAGTCGCGAAGCCCGCCTCTTTCAGTGAGTACGAAATGCTCGTCGTCGGGTTGAAAGGATTCGGATGGTTCTGGTCAAGCGCATACTCCGTCGGCACGGGTGCCTCAGGTGTGGCCTCGACAGTTCGGTCATACTCATGAACCGTTCCGTCGATGTCACGCGACACAAGGCTATAGGTATAGGTCACGCCGTTGACAACCGCACGGTCGACATACTCGTAATAGGTAGCTGTCTGGCTGCTGCCCACACCCTCAACACGGGCGATTTCCGTGCCATCGCGCACAATGCCGAAGTAGGCGTTATCCGTCTCACTGGCCGTGGTCCACTTCAAGATCACCTCGCGATCACCCGCTCGCGCCTCGAGAGAACTGAGCTCGACCGGCAGGCGATAATCCGGCTCGCCACGATCCTTGCGGAAGGCAAAGATGAGGGACTCGTTCTCTTCGACACAAGCACAGACTTCAACATAGCAGCATCCACGGTCATCGTAAAGAAGGGGTAGATTCTCCTGATGACCGCAGCTATCAACAAAACCGCCGTCATAGATGCTGTAGTAGGGGTCTTCCCAGCAGCAAGGGAGATGGGCGCGGGAAACGCCAACTGCTACCGTCGGTTCTTCCAGCCCGCAATCCAGGCAGACGCACTCAGCCTCATTGAAATACACGCGGAAACCCAAGCAGCAGTAATAGGTTCCCCAAACCTGAACGATGCGGGTGGGATACCAGCAGGGATCATTCGGGTCATAGATGGCT
>CAZGRF010000861.1:0-1709 GCA_964527825.1 uncultured Pirellulales bacterium | reverse complement strand
TGCGAGGAGAAGAACTACCGTACCATCGTCGCGGCGGCGCTGGCCCACAATCACCTGGTGATCGCCAGCACGGCGATGGACGTCAACCTGGCCAAGCAGCTCAATATCTTGGTCAGCGACATGGGCTTGCCCCTGGACCGGATCCTGATGGACCCGACTTGCGCTGGCGTGGGTTACGGCATGGAGTATGGCTACTCGGTGATGGAGCGGCTGCGACTGGCGGCCCTGCAGGGCGACAGCATGACCCAGTTGCCGATGATCGTCACCGTGGGCTACGAGGCCTGGCGTCAGAAGGAGAGCAAAGTCGGCGAGGGTGTGCCGGAGGCCTGGGGTGAGTGGAAGGAACGGGCGATCAACTGGGAGGTTGTGACCGCGTCCACCCTGGTCGAGTCGGCTGCCGACATCGTCGTGCTGCGTCACCCCGAGTCTGTGCGGCGCATCCACGCGATGGTTGATGAGTTGATGGGGTAAGGGAGGAGAATAGAACATGGCTCTTTCAGGTATTCAAATCTACAAGATGTTGCCTCAGACCAACTGCAAGGAATGTGGCTTTCCTACCTGCCTGGCTTTTGCGATGAAGTTAGCGGCCAAGCAGGCTGACCTGGACAAATGTCCCTACGTGTCCGACAAGGCACGGGAGAAACTGGCCGAGTCGGCCGCGCCGCCTGTGCGGCTCGTGACCCTTTCGGCGGACGGTCGAGAGGTCAAGTCGGGCAACGAGATTGTGCTCTTCCGGCACGAAAAGACTTTCTTCAATCCAGCGGGGATCTTTATCCGTGTCTATGATGGTCAGCCTCTGGATGAAATCAAGGCCAAAGTCGAGGAAGCGGCGGCTTACTCGGTGGAGTACGTTGGCGTGGCGTTGACCATTGACGGCTTCGCTGTCGAGGCCACGGGGGACGGTGACACGTTCGCCGCTGCCGTGAAGGGTGTGTTGGACACGGCCAAACTTCCGCTGATCCTCATCTCCGCCGATCCCGCCGTGATGACGCAGGGATTGGAGGCCGCCGAGGGAACGCGCCCGTTGATCTGTGGGGCCACGGCTGATAACTGGGAAGCCTTCGCCGGCCTGGCCAAGAAGCACGACGCGCCGATGGTCATCAGGGCCGACTCGTTGAGCGTCCTGGCTGAACTGACGGAGAAAATCAAGGAGGCGGGCGTTGAAGAAATTGTCCTCGACCCTGGCGTGCGCGACCTCCGCTCGTCGCTGGTCTTGAACACGCTGATCCGGCGCATGGCGCTGAAGAAGAACTTCCGGCCGTTGGGCTTCCCGATCATCAGTTTCCCCGGTGAATGTGCCGACGACGAGGGCATGGTGTCCGTTGCAGCGACGCAGGCGATCACCAAATACGGTGGCTTCGTCGTGCTCGATCGGTTCAGCCCGGCGACTATCTACCCCCTGCTGGCCCTGCGTACCAATATCTACACCGATCCGCAGAAGCCGATCCAGGTGCAACCGGGGGTCTACGAGATCAACGATCCCCAGGCCGACTCGGCTCTGATGGTGACGACCAACTTCTCCATCACCTACTTTTCCGTGGCGAACGAGATTGACGGCAGCGGTATCCCCGGCTGGCTTCTGGTGGCCGACGCCGAGGGTATGAGCGTGCTGACCGCCTGGGCCGCGGGCAAGTTCGACGCCGAGCGCATCGCCAAGTCAGTCAAGACCACCGGCATCGGGGAAAAGATCAGCCATCACAAGTTGGTCA
>CAZGRF010000860.1:0-1711 GCA_964527825.1 uncultured Pirellulales bacterium | reverse complement strand
GCGCCGACTGCGTAAGCGGGCACTTGCCGATTCTTCCCGGCCTGTCACAACACCGGAGAGGCGGTCTCTGGACTTTCTGATCATGGTCGCACGACACGCGATGCCGTGGCACGCAAGTTGCGTGGCGCATCCCGTGTGGCTAGGGCTTGAGCCGGTGGATTATCGTCAGCATAGTTCAACCAGGACGTTTCTGCTATAATCGGTTGCCCGCCGTACGTGGCGGTGGATTTGGGTAGGACACGACCGAAACCGAAGAAAGGGGTTTCTTGGACACACAGACACCATTCCAGGACACGACGCCGACGGTCAGAGTCCTCGTGGGAGATGACCAGCCCGACGTACTCAGAGCCCTGCGTCTGCTGCTCAAGTCCGAGGGCTATCGCATCGAGACGGCCTCCTCGGCCGCCGGTATCGTCGATGCGATCCGCAACACGGATTTCGACGCGATCCTTATGGACATGAACTATGCCCGGGGCAACACGTCCGGCCAAGAAGGGTTGGACCTGCTCTCGGAGATCCAGAGAATCGACAGCACACTGCCGGTCGTCGTCATGACGGCCTGGAGCAGCGTCGAGCTTGCTGTGGAAGTCATGCGCCGCGGGGCCCGGGATTTTGTGCCCAAACCCTGGAAGAACGAGCGCCTGCTGGCGATCCTGCGAACACAGATCGACCTCGGCCGAGCCCTGCGCAAGAGCAGGCAACTCGAACAGGAGAATGTCCTGCTCAGGGCCGAGAGCCGTCACGCCCTGATTGCTGAGTCGGCGGCGATGCGCCCGGTGCTGGAGAAGATCGCCAGAGTCGGGCCCTCCGACGCCAACGTCCTGATCACCGGAGAGAACGGCGCCGGCAAGGGCGTCGTCGCGCAAGCCTTGCACGGCACATCGGCGCGCGCCAACATGAGCATAGTCACCGTCAACACAGCCAGCATCCCTGAGACCGTGTTCGAAAGCGAGTTGTTCGGGCACGTGGCCGGGGCGTTCACGGACGCCAAGTCGGACCGACTGGGACGCTTCAAGCTGGCCGACGGCGGCACGCTCTTTCTCGATGAGATCGCTACCATCCCGCCTCAGTTGCAGTCGAAGCTGCTGCGCGTTCTCGAAAGCGGCGAGTTCGAGCCTATCGGATCGTCCAAGACCTGCCGCGTGGACGTGCGCATCTTGTCGGCGACCAACGCGAACCTCGTCGAGGAGGTGGCTCAGGGCAGGTTCCGCCAGGACTTGCTGTACCGCCTGAACACGGTCGAGATTCATGTGCCCCCGCTGCGGGACCGCAAAGAGGACATTCCCCTATTGGCAGCTCACTTCTTGTGCGGCTATGTCACGAAGTATCGCAAGCCTATCACGGGGTTTGACACGGCTGCGACGCAGGTGCTCTGCGATTATGACTGGCCCGGCAACGTGCGGGAGCTGGACCACGCGGTCGAACGTGCGGTACTAATGACGCAAGGCGAGCTCGTTCGTCCGGGCGATCTCGGCCTGCCGCTGACTCGGGAAACGGGGCCGCAATTCGAAGCGATGACCCTGGAGGAGGTGGAGGGCTGGCTCGTTCGTAGAGCCCTGTCTCGATTCGACGGTGACATCAGCAAGACCGCCGACGCGTTGGGGCTGAGCCGCGCGGCCCTGTACCGGCGCTTGGAGAAGCACCAGATACAATAGTGTGAGATTCGAACGTCAAATCCTGATCCGGGCCCTCGCGGGCGGACTCGTGGGCG
>CAZGRF010000859.1:0-1718 GCA_964527825.1 uncultured Pirellulales bacterium | reverse complement strand
GGGAGCTGATAGTCCTGCCGTCAACGCCGGAAGTGCTTTGGCAGCCGTGCTGGGTCTGGACCAGTACACCACGAGGATCGACAACCGAGGAGACTCCGGGCAGGTGGACATGGGCTTCCACTATCCCGGCCAGGGACGATACCAACTGGTCATCGAGATCGTTGGCGGGCATGGGACCGTGCAGCCGGCCGGCGGATTCTATCACGAGTTCACGGAGGTTACGCTCGTGGCGACGCCCGATCCGGGCTATCGCGTCAAGCAGTGGATTGGCACCGACGACGATCCATCGTGGAATCAGAACACGAACATGGTGACGATGGACGATGACATCAAGTATGTTTCCGTCGAGTTCGAGCCAAACCAGGAGCGCATTATCCTGGTTCGCGCCCAGTATGACACGATTGCTGAGGCCGTAACGCTGGCCAGTCCGGGCGATACCACGATCGTCCTGACCGAAGGTATCCATTACATCACCGATACCGACGGCGTTGACCTGCAGCGCAAGAACATTCGGATCATGTCCAGGGACCCGAACGATCCGAACATCGTGGCTAGTACGATCATCGACTGCGGCGGAGCAAGATTCACCAGCCGACGCGCGTTCCACATCCATCGTGGTGAGACCTCCGATTGCATCATTGAGGGTGTGACTATCCGCAACGGTTACTCGATTGGCACCGTGGGGCGCTCCGCGACCATCACTGCGTATGAGCTGCTCACTTACGATCCTCAAGATCAGGACCCGCCGTATGGAACGGAGCCTGGTCAGTCCGTCAGCGGCATGGGATACGGCGGGGCCATTCTGGTCGAGAACGGCAGCTCGCCGACCTTCCGGAATGTCGTGATTGAGAATTGCGTCGTGGTGGCTGCCCAAGGCGGCAATAGCATCAACGGTCCCCAACTGGACACTACCTCCCAGGAGGATGGCTACTGGGGCGGTCGCGGCGGAGACGGCACCGGTACCGGTCACGGCGGCGCCGTAGCCTGCCTGAGCGGCAGCGCGCCGAGGTTTATCAACTGCACGCTCCGCGATTGCGCCGCCCGCGGTGGCATGGGTGGAGACGGCGGAAACGGCAGCAACCCGAATGACGGCAGCGGTCGCGCCAGCGGCGGCGGTGACGCCGGATGGGCCTACGGCGATGGTCTGGGCGGCGCCGTCTATTGCGAGAACGGCAGCGACGCCGTGTTTGAGCGTTGCACCTTTACCAATAACCAAGCCACGTCGGGCCTGGCGGGAGCGGCAGGAGCCAATGGCCCTGGGGCCAACCTGAGTGACCCCTACCCGAACAACAACGGCGCCGGCGTGCCCGGAAGTGCCGGTAGCGCCGTCAGTGATGGTACGATCGCAGGCGGGGCTGTGTATCAGCTCAACGCCAACCCGAAGTTCATCGACTGCGAGTTTGACGGCAATTTCTCCTACCTGTCGTCCACGCTTCTGAGCGAGGTGGCTCTTGCCGGTGAGGAGTTGATTTCGTATTCGTATAGGCCGGGCGGTGCCATCTACTCCGGTCCGGGCAATACGGTTTCGCTGGAGGGCTGTCGATTCGAGCGCAACGTCAGCAGCGCCGTCTACGCGAGCGATCGCTGCGTTGTTGACGCCAACAACTGCGTCTTCAGCCAGAATGCCGACGCGCTCTTTTCCGGCGGTGGCGCCATCTACACTGGGCGAAACTGCCCGAGCGTGACGCTGCGGGATTGCCAGTTCCTCAGCAACTCGG
>CAZGRF010000858.1:0-1722 GCA_964527825.1 uncultured Pirellulales bacterium | reverse complement strand
CAATGAGGGCCGCGATCTATGCCCGAATCTCGACGTTCGACCAAGATAATGCACTCCAGATCCGAGAGCTGACCGAGTACGTCGGCCGCCGCGGCTGGGAGCTGATCGGCGTGTACGAGGACAAGCTCTGTGGTGCCAAGGCCAATCGACTTGGATTGGACTGCCTGATGGCCGATGCCCGACGACGGCGGTTTGACGTCGCGGTGGTTTGGAAGCTGGATCGACTTGGTCGTTCACTGGTTCATTGCGTATCGACGATCCAAGAGCTGGCGAGCTTGGGGATCCGGTTCATCGCCACATCGCAAGGTCTCGACACGAGCGAGACGAATCCTGCCTCCCAGCTCCTACTGCACATCCTGGCCGCGGTGGCCCAGTTCGAGCGGGAACTCATTCGTGAACGTGTGCAGGCCGGGGTGAAACGCGCCAGAGAGCAGGGCAAGCGGATCGGCCGGCCGAGACGGGTGTTCGACCGAGATGAGGTTCTGCGGCTTCGACGCGAGGGCCTGTCGATGGAGAGAATCGCCTCTAGAATGGGCTTGGGCCTCGGGACGGTGGTCAGGGTCATCCGGGCGCAGACCGAGGGCTCCAGGGCCTTCCAAAAGTCCTTGCCGTAGTTTTGGAAGGTGCGCCGGTGGTGTGGCTCGCTTCCCCAATGAACCGCGACCCGGCGTCGGACAGCCCCGAAGGGTTTGCCCAACTTGCTGCCGGGCAACCAACACTGCCGCGCCTTCCCTCTTTCCGCCGTCTGGAGCACCCTCACGGGGGGTTCACGAACAGCCTGACGAGGGCCGGGCGACTTGTCCCAAGGCCGTTCGCCGTCGTGCACGTTAGGTGCGGCGCGTAAAGCATTACAGTTCAGTCACTTCCGGGCGAAAGATGCCCGATCGTGGAATATAACAGCGACCAGGCATTCGCTATCGCCCGCGCAGCGATGGCAAGTCACTGACTGCATGGAAGTTCCCGGATTCTCGTGGCGTGCCTTGCCCGCATTTGCTGTAGAATCGATACCGCTGCTCGAGGTTTTGCGCGGCGTGAAACAGCTACTCGGTTCCATGCTGCTGGCGGACATCGACGCCACGGATCTAGTGGGTATTCAGCCTGAACGCCGCCCGCGCCAGGTTTGGATACCGAGGGGTTTTCTCTAGGCGGTCACTGACCTGGTTACGGCGGCAGAATCGTCGGCTTGAACTCGATACAGGAATAGAGTGTTTCCTTGTCCGCGATCATCTTCAGAAGCGTATTCTTGACCGCGGCATAGTAGGGAAACATCCGCTCGCCGCCGAAGTTGCCGAAGGTCAGTTTTTGGACCACCTTGGCGTAACTCTGATAGATGGTCCGGTCCAGTTCGAGGAGGGCTTTGAACTTGGCGTCGTCGCCTTGTCTCACGTCCACCTTTGTCCGCAGGAAGGAGCGGCCGCTTCGCGCCCTCCTCCTTAGCTCCTGTGCCGCCCGCTTGAGGCCCTCCACGCTGAATCTGCCACCCGGATAAGCGTAGGACTGGCAAGCCTCAAAGTCGCTTATGGCCCAGTAGTTATCGTTCTTGTTGGTCGGCTGGAGCTGCAGTTTCTTGAGATAGCAGAGCAGCCTGCTGGATTGATTCGGGTGGGTTGACTTCCTGACGCGTACGATGCGCTCGGCATCCCTGGCTATTTCGGAAGCCGAGGGAGCGGTAACCACTGATCCCTCGTCAAAATCGAATAGGTCGATCTTGCCGTAGAAGAC
>CAZGRF010000857.1:0-1723 GCA_964527825.1 uncultured Pirellulales bacterium | reverse complement strand
CAGGCAAAGATCAAGGCCGCAGCGGCCCTCGTATTCACCCCCGAGTGGCTCTGACAACCTGCAAGAAGACCCGCAAACACTTCCTAAGCAGACGTTTTGGCTTGACTCCGCGTCAGTGGCAAGTATAATTATTTACGCTGGCATTTCGCTCTGGGACGCCGAGTGTTGCCGTCCGAAGCGGCTCTCGCCCTTGCGTGGCGTCGCGCAAACGAAGTGGTTGCCTCATCAGGAAAGCGCGGCATGGAGACGAAGTTCAACGTCTTTGAGGTCCTGCAAATCGCCGAGCAGATCGAGCACAAAGGGGCTCGGTTCTACCTCAAGACCGCCGAGCTGTTCAGCGATCCGGCGCTGCGCGAAATCTACTACAATCTCGCCAACTGGAAAGCCAAGCACGAGAAGATTTGGGCCCGGATGAAGAAACGCATCGCCGAGAAGACCGGCGTGTTCGGCACGTTCGACCCCGACAACTACGTTCTCTCCAACCCCGAAGTCATGGCCGGCCTGACATGGTTTGGCACGCGACAGAGTACCCCGGGCCGGCTGACCGGCAAGGAGACCAAGAGTCAGATTCTCCGGGACGCCCTCCGCCGGGCCAACGAGGTTATCATCTTTTACCAGGGCCTGAAGGATTTCGCCCGCGACCCCACCGCCGAAGAGATTGTCGACAAGGTCATTCACGAAGAGAAACGCCAGATCGAGCTTCTGAACGCCGAACTCGAAAAGGCCTGATTCGGCGACCGACCCGAGTGGGCGCCTTTGCTATCCGTCACTTTGCTCTCAGCGACATCGGATCAGCCGGTGGCTGTCGATCTCGAACTGGGGCACACGCGTCCGCAGCTCGTCGAGAAACCGCAGGCCGTCCGTCCAATAGCCTGCGGTCGGTTTCAGATCGGGGCTCATGTTCGTGAAGTAGCTGTTCATACTCTCCATCAGCAGCTCGCGCACGTACTTGCTGACCATCGAGGCGAGTGACACCGCGAAATGATGGTCGTCCGCACCCACTTCGAAGACCAGCTCCACGCGCCGTGCGCGCGTCCGCAGCTCGTAGGCGCTTCTTTCCTCGCTCTCCTGAAGGATTCTCAACTCCATACCCGCAAAGCTGCGTAGAAGGTTTTCCCGATAGTGAACGCGCCCGCCCTGCCTGTCGACCAGGATGCGGATCTCCTCGTCGGAGGATTCGTCGAGGACCTTCTGAATGAGCTGCGTCGTAGCGACGAACAGGACCTGGGACTTGTTCCTGATATGGCCGACCAACGTGTTGTAGTGCGCCACGTCGAGACAGCGACTCTCAAGGCGCATCAGCTTCGTCCCGGTCGCCGCCAAGTCATCGGCAAACACCTTCGACGCAATCTTCAGGTCGGCCGGATCGACGCCAAGACACCGCCGCCTGATGTCCTCGTGCCAAGGGTATTCCAGCAGTCGTGGCAGAGACTCAGGACACACACACGCAAGCAGATCACCGGCGGTCGCGGGCGTTTTCCCAAGAATCGCCAGTGCGGCCAGCACGGACCGTTCCAAATGGCCCAGACCCTCGGCCCTCTTGTACGCCTTCTTGCTGTCGGCCACGAGCAGCCGGCCCGCTAAGTGCTTGCGCGTCTTGCCTACACTTCGTCGGAGAATCTGCCAGAGGTCCGCCTCCAGATGCTCTGCGTCCACGCGGAACGCCGAGGAAGAGATCACCAACGGCCCCAGAAGAGGCCCAAAGCCGGCCTCATCAATCCCT
>CAZGRF010000856.1:0-1723 GCA_964527825.1 uncultured Pirellulales bacterium | reverse complement strand
ATGACGTGCATCAGGAGGTTTTCCTGGCCGTCTGGCGGCGCTGGAGCAGCTACAACGGCAGTACCAACTGGCCCGCCTATCTGTACCGCGCAACCATTCGCAAAGCCTTGGCGGCAGCAAGAACGCGCCCACGAGGCGAGGACCAGTACGATGAGCCGTCGCCGGAGCGGGCCGATACGAGCGCACCGCCTGACGGCCGGCTGGCGGCCGACGAGCTGCAACGGAAGCTCGGGGCGGCCCTGGCAAAGCTGCCGGACCGGCAGGCCGATGCGTTCGTCCTGTCGCGCCTGGAAGGAATGGAGACCGGCGCGATCGCCGAGATGCTGGGCTGCTCGAAAGAGACCGTGCGCGTCCATTTGCATCGGGCGCTGCGGCGGCTGAGCCGAGAGCTGCATGATTGCCTTCAGCCATACGGAAGGGTTAAGTCATGAGTCGTCATAGCGAAGTTGACAAGCTGCTGGCCGCCTTCGTGCTGGCGGAGCTTGACGAGGAGCAAACGCGGCAAGTCGAGGCGCATCTGGCCGAGTGCGAAGCGTGTCGCGATGAAGCCAAACGGCTTGAGACCCTGCTGGCGCAGGCCGGACGTTCAGGCGAGTTGTCGGTCGATGAGAAAATGTGTGAGTCGGCCAGCCGCAACGTGCTGCTGACCGTGAGAAATGAACAGAGCTTACATCCCCCGGCCGGGCAGGAGCCCCGCGTCGTGGTTTTCTGGAGAACTATCATGAAGAACACGGTAACGAAAGTGGCTGTCGCGGCCCTGATCGCCCTGGCCGTGATATTAGGCTACAACGTCTTTGTCAGCAACAGCGGCAGCACCGTCTACGCTCAAATCGTCAACCGCCTGCAAAAGGCCCAGACGATGACCTTCAGCATCATCACACAGACTGGTCTGGAAACGGTCGAGACCGTCCGCACGGACATCGCCATCAAGGAGCCGGGGCATATACGCATGTCCACACCGGATGGCTACATCTGCGTCGCCGACACGACAAACGACCGCATCAAGGGCATTGTGCTCATCCCGACGACGCGTATGTACATGACCCTCGACATCGACAACCTCCCGCTCAAGCAGGACGCCGGGGCGTTCATGTCCGTAGAGAAGCTCCGGACCCTTCCGGCCGAGGCGGACGAACTGCTGGGCGCCGCCGAGATCGACGGACGCACCCTGGAGGGCTTCCGCGTCCACGATGGCGACGCCACCGCCACTGTCTGGGTCCAGCCGGTCACGGGTGAGCTGGCGCGGGCCGAGGTGGAGTTCGCCAACGCTCCCGGCATGAACACGATCATGACCGATTTCCAGTTCGACATCCCGCTCGACGATGCCCTGTTCAGCCTCGAACCGCCCGCAGGCTACGAGCAAGTGACTATCCAGGCAGATGCGTCGCAGGTGACTGAGGACGACTTCATCGCCTACCTGCGTCTCTGGTCGCGCTGGACAGTCGATGGGACGTTCCCGCCGATCGTCACCGGCACCGAAATCGCCAAGATCACCATGGAGATGGCCCAGGAAGGCAAGTTCGTCGGTCCCGTCGCCACCGGGTATGAGGGCGACCAGCAACAGCAGATCATGTTCAACGGCATGCTCTTCGCCAGCGCGCTCCCGGCCGGATCGTTCCGCTACGCCGGCCAGAACGTCCCCTACGGCGATCCCGCCACGGCGATCTTCTGGTACCGCCCAACAGGCTCGGAAACGTACCGCGTCATCTACGCCGACCTCCAC